>CAYYTN010000144.1:0-6702 GCA_964474495.1 uncultured Chloroflexota bacterium | reverse complement strand
CGCGGTCGCGCACCCGGCCACCGAGCAGCGCGTGGATTGGCACACCGAGCGCCTGCCCATGGATGTCCCAGAGGGCGACGTCGATGGCGCCCATCGCCGAGCCGAGCACCGCGCCGCCCCGCCGCCGGTCGCCCATGAAGAGCCGGTTCCAGATGTGCTCGCGGCGGAGCGGGTCCATGCCGACGATGACGTCGGCCAGATGGCCGACGGTGGCGGCCACGCTGCGATCGCGGGCCATGAGGGTGGCTTCGCCGAGGCCGGTGAGCCCTTCGTCGGTGCGGACCAGCACCCAGACGAAGGGGCGACCGGGATTGGGATAGACGACGGTCTCGACGGCGGTGATCTTCAAGGGCGGCCTGCCTTCGCAAGGGCTGCGGTGGATGCGTGGAGGGTAGCGCAGCGGCGCGGTTGCCGGCCGGGGAAGCTACTCGCGGGCGACGAGGAGGTCGCCGAGGGCCTGGATCATGATCCGCAGGATGCGGCGGTCGAACGAGCCGGCCATCTCATCGCGCATGATGAGCAGCGCCTCGAACAACCCGAAGCGCGGCCGCCAGGGCTTGTCGACGGTGAGGGCGTCGAAGGCGTCGGCGACGGCGACGATGCGGGCGGCCTCGGGGATGTCGTCGCCGAGCAGACCGTCGGGATAGCCGCTGCCGTTGACGCGCTCGCCGTGATGTTCGATGCAGTCGAGGACGATGGTGGCGAAGTCGCCGGTCTCGGCGACCAGCGCGCGGCCGGTGTGGGGATGGCGGCGGATGACGACCCATTCGGAGGGGTTGAGCGCATCGGGCTTTTTGAGAATCTCTTCGGGGACGGACGATTTGCCGATGTCGTGGAGAAAAGCGCCGGTGGCGAGTTGCTCGAGGTGGGTTTCGTCGGTGATGCCGAGGCGGCCGGCCATGGCGACGGTATAGACGGAGACGTTGACGGAGTGGTGGCATAGCTCGGAGTCGGTGGAGAGTCCCTTGACCAGCGACTCCAGCAGGCCCGGGTCGCTGCCCATATAGTCGAGCATCTCGTGGACGATCGGGGTGGCCTGACGGACGTTGTGCGGCTTAGGCGCGGCCATGATCTCGCGGGCGATCTCGGCGGCTTCGTTGTCGAGGCGCTGGGCGCGCTCGACCACCGGGCGGCTGAGGTCGGTCATGAAGACGTCGAGGTCGATGAGTTCGACCGAAGCCAGGCGGACGTTCACGCTGACGCCAAGGACCGCCTCCGGCCCGGCCTCTGTGCGCCCGCCTTCGGGCCCGGCCGGACCCGGGTTGCCCTGCAGGCGGGACTCGACCTGGGAGCGGTTGATGTAGCGGGTGATGGTCTCCTGGGCCGCGCGCTCGGGATCGCTGAACTGCAGGCGGTAGGTGTGGGCGGCCGCGCTGCCGTCGCCGCTCTTGCCTTCGGAGGTGGCGCGGGCGCGCAGGGTGACGGTGCCGATTTCCCAGGGGAAGCCGAGCTCGATGACGTACATGAAGTCAGTGGATTCGCCAACGGGAATCTCCTGGTCGCTGTAGACCATTGCCGAGGTTACGTTTAGCAACCGGGTGGTGACCGGATAGGAGACCCAGCTGGCCGGATCGACCCGGGCGGCCGCGTAGACCGAGCAATCGTCGAGGAAGGTGGTCCAGGGGGCGGTGGCGAGCGGGACCTGGCGGCGGACGCCGGTGGGCCGCGAGGTGACCAGGCGGACGGCGGCCAGCTCTTCCATCTCCAGAAGCTCGCAGTCGCCTTCGTAGTTGGCGCCTTCGGAAGCGGCGGCGATGGTCAGTTCGGCGCCGATTTGCAGACCCTCACCCGGGACGATGCCCTGGTCGAGCGAGACAATGAGGCGATCGGCCGGGGCGCTGATGATGGTGCCCTCGACGGTGAAGCCGCTGCCGTCGGTCAGGTCGACGGGCGTGCGCATCGCGAAGACGACGGAGACATCGATCTCCTCATCGACCGCCAGTTGCGCCATCGGGTTTTCGTTGGCCATGTGTCCGCGGGGCTCAGTTCGTGGCTTGCGCTGTGGCCGGCGAACTGTCGGGGCCAGTTCGCCGCGTACGGAATTGTCCCACACCGGGGCCACAGCGCAATACAGGTTGTGCCCTCATTGTCGGTCTTCGCGGCCACTCCTGAACTTGCCAGCGGCGCCCGGGGAGCGAAGAATGGCGCAGCAATCCGCGGCGCCGGCGAAAGCGAGACTCCATGGCTGATGCTCGACCGAACATTCTGTTCCTCACCACCGACCAGCAGCGATTTGACTGCCTGGGGGTGAATAGCGACGGCTTCGTGCAGACGCCGAACCTGGACCGGCTGGCCCGGGAGGGGGCGAATCTGCTGCGGTTTTATGTCAACAACCCGGTCTGCATGCCGAGTCGGGCCAGCCTGCTCACGGGGAAGTATCCGCGCAATCACGGGGTGACCTGCAACGGGATTCCGCTGGCCGAGTCGATCCCGAATATCGCCCACGCCCTTGGATCCGCCGGGTACGTGACCGGCAACCTGGGCAAGCTGCATTTCCTGCCGCACTCGGGCCGCGACTACGACCTGCCGCACCCGGACTACGGCTTTCACGTGGTGGTGAACGCCGACGAGCCGGGCTGCTACCCGGATGCCTACATCCAGTGGATCCGCAAGGTCGCGCCGGAAACGGAGGCGAAGGTGCGGGTGCCGAACCCGCTGACCGAGCCGCGCGGCAGCTTCGACCGCTGGGTGTTCGACGCGCCGGAGGAATTGAGCTATTCGGCCTGGGTGGCCGATGAGACGATCCGCTTCATCGACTCGAACCCGGACCGGCCGTGGTTCGCGATCGCCGGTCTGTACCTGCCGCACGCGCCGTGCAATCCGACGCGGCGGTGGTTTGACCTGTACAAGGACGTGGACATCCCGAAGCCGCTGCTGCGCGAGGGTGAGTTGGACGACAAGCCGCGGGTGTTCCGGGACCTGGCGGCGCGGTTCGTGCCGGAGGACGAGGGTACGTGGGAGGACTTTCGGCGCTATTACTACGCGTCGTGCTCGATGATCGACCACCATTGCGGCCGGGTGATCGAGCACCTGCGCGCGAGCGGGCAACTGGACAACACGCTGGTGGTCTTCTATTCGGACCACGGGGAGATGGCCGGGGACCACTGGATGATGGCGAAGCATCAGAGCAACTACGAGTCGGTGATCCACGTGCCGGCGATCGTGCGGCACCCGGCGACGGTGCCGGCCGGGTCGGAGGTGGCGGCGGTGATCGAAGGGGTGGACCTGATGCCGACGGTCCTGGACGCGGTCGGCGCCGACATCCCGCGCAGCGTGGACGGCGAGTCGCGCTGGGCGGCGGTGACCGGGTCCGGGGAGGCCGGCTCGGAAGGGGTATTGGTGGAGTACGCGACGCCGGAGGGCGAGAGCAGCAAGACGCTGCTGACGGCGACGCACAAGTACTGGGTGAACGAGCAGGGCGAGGAGGCGCTGTTCGACCGCCGCAATGACCCGGATGAGTTCGTGAACCGCGCCGGCGATCCGGCCTGTGTGGCGGATCTTCAGGATATGCGCAACCGGCTGCTGCTGAAACTCATCAACACCGACAATCGCTCGCCGGATCGGATCGCGCCCTACTAGGCGGCCGCTTCGCGGCTTCGGTTGGGCAGGCCCGGCCGGGGGCGTTGGGCCTTTTGGACCGGCTCGGCCGCTCCGCGGCTCTCGGCGGGGCCAATCTGGCCCGGGCGACCGCTCCGCGGCTTGCGGTCGGGCCGGGCTGCCTCAGGACTTTTCGGCGGGGGCGGCATCGAGTAGCGGCGGCGGCGCGTAGGGAATGCGCTGGCGGCGGGCGGTGTATTCGACCAGCTTCGACATGCGCTCGAAGGCGTACTCGAAGAAGGCGTAGTAGCCCTCGCAGAAGTAGCTGGGCTGGGGCGTCTCGTCGGGCGCGGCGACGCGGCGATGGACGGGGCAGCCGCCCTGGCAGTAGTTGAGGTACTTGCAGCTCTGGCACTTTTCGGAAAGGTTGCTTTTGCCGTTGCGGAAGTCGTTGGCGAGGCCGGATTCGACCATCTTGCGCATGTTCTTGCGCAGGACGTTGCCGAGTTTCCAGTCGGGCTCGACGGTCCAGTCGCAGGTGTAGACGTCGCCGTTGCCCTCGACGACGACGTAGTCCATGCAACGGTCGCGGTGGATGCAGGAGGGATGGCCGAGGCCGGCGAAGCCGACGGTGAAGTCGTCGAAGTCGCGGACGTACATGTTGGGCTGGCCGTCGTTGAACCAGATGTCGAACATGCCCTTCAGGTACTCGCCGTACTCCTCCGGACTGACGGAGAAGGGCAGGACTTCTCCGGGCTTTTCGCCGGATTCGACGATGGGGATGAACTGGAAGTGGCGCACGCCCAGGCTGTAGACGTAGTCGTAGACTTCGCGCCATTTCTTGACGGTGACGTCGTTGAGGACGATCAGGGCATTGAGGTCGACGCCGTACTCTTGCAGCAGGCGCAGGCCACGGAGGACATTCTCGTGCGATCCTTTGCCGCCCTTGTTGACCCGGTAGTGGTCGTGCAGGAGGGCGGGGCCGTCGATGCTGAGGCCGACGAGGAAGCCGTTTTCCTTGAGGAACTTCGCCCAGTCCTCGTCGATCAGGGTGCCGTTGGTCTGGAGGGCGTTGCCGACGCACTGGCCGGGCTGGAGGAACTTGGCCTGGTATTCGATGGCCTGCTTGAAGAAGTCGAGCCCCATCAGGGTCGGCTCGCCGCCCTGCCAGGCGATGCTGGGGTCGCGGCCGGCCATTTCGAGGTACTGCTTCGTGAAGGTGGCCAGCACCCGTTTGGACATCCGCTGCCCGGCGTCGCCGCTGAGGACGCCGTCCTCTTCGAGCTTCCAAACGTAGAAGCAGTAGTCGCAGGCGAGATTGCAGTGCGCGGAAGCCGGCTTTACCAGCAGCGCCAGGGATTCGGTGGTGACGGTGTTCAAAAGGGCCCTCCGGTCGTGAGGCGTGCAATGTTAGCAGCGCGGCCGCGGCCGCCGGAACGCTAGCCGGGCGCCGTCTCCCACTGCCCGTATCCCGGAAAGTACGTACTGGTGGGATAGAAGATTTGCCAGGCCCAGTCAAATGAAAGCGTGTGCGGAACCTGGGCGAGGCGCCGTCCGGCGAGCGGGCCGGTGCCGGCGGCGCCGCTGAACGGGTCCCAGGTGGTGCCGGTCTCGCGGTCGGTGAGGAGGCCGCCGGTCATGTCGAAGGTCAGGAGTCGATCGTCGACGGTGCGCGCGAAGGTGCGGATGACGCGGGTGTCGGCGACGGCGACGGCCAGGATCGGGAGTTCGCCGACAGTTTCGTTGACGGCACCGACGGCGGCGAGGGGCAGGAAGTAGAAGGCGGCGGTGGAATCGCCGTGGGCCACACCGACGACGAATTCCTCTTTCGGGTCCTCGGCGGCGTAGTTCTCGTCAGGCTCTTCTAGGACGAGGGTGTCGGGATGCTCGTCGCGCCAGGTCTGCCAGGGTCCGGTGAAGGCCGGTAGCTGCTCCAGGCGAGTGCCGGCGAGGGGGCCGATGAGGGCCTCACCAAGGAGCTGGGTCCAGACGCTCTCGGTCTCGTGATCCCACCAGGTCATATTGAGCTTGTAGAGCTGCGAGCGGTTGCCGAAGGTCAGGGCTTCCCCGTTCACCCGCCGGTCGTGCACGAGACCGGTGTAGCAGACGGGTCACCAGGTGACGAGGACGGGCACTCCCCCGACGACGTCGTCGACCATCTCGCGGACGTTGAGCAGGCGGACCGGGTAGGCGCGGGCCTCGCCACCGATGTCGAGTCCCATGACGATGTCCCGCGGCTCCAGGTCGGCGTCGGCGGCGCTGACGAATTGGGGATCGTAGATCGGGCGGAGGAAGTCGCGGCCGTAGCTGGCCTGGACGATGTCCTTTTCGAGGAGTTCCTCGCCGGACCCGACCAGGTAGACCCCGTCGCGCTCGGTGGCGGCTTCTTGCCCGCAGCCGGCGAGCAGTACCAGCCCGATCAAAGCCGCGAGGGCGGATCGCTTTCCAATCCCGAGTTTCATGCCCCGAGCCTAGCCCGGAACCGAGCCCGCCAAAGGTGAAGTTTCGGACACAGGGCCCCGGATCGGACCGGGAAGCCGCCGCTACGCCAGGAAGGTCTCCAGCCGGTCGAGCCCCTTGTCGATCATCTCCATGCTGGTGGCGAAACTGAGGCGCACGCCGGAGTCGACGCCGAAGGCCTCGCCAGGGACGACGGCGACGTGGGAGTCCTCGAGCAGGCGCTGGGCGAACTCGATGGAGCCGCTGACGCCCAACTTCGCGAAGGTGCCGGAGACGTCGGGGAAGACGTAAAAGGCCCCGGCGGGGCGGGGGCAGGTGACGCCGTCGAGCGCGTTGAGCCGCGCATGAATGTGGTTTGCCCGGACCTCGAATTCCTGGCGCATCTCTTCGACGCAGGCCTGGTCGCCATTCAAGGCGGCGACGAGCCCGTGCTGTCCGAAGGTGAAGGTGCCGCTGGTGGTCTGGCTCTGGATCTTGGCCATGCCCTTGATGATGTCGGCGGGGCCGGCGGCGTAGCCGACGCGCCAGCCGGTCATGGCGTAGGTCTTGGAGCCGGCGTTGAAGGTGATGGTGTGATCGTAGGCGTGAGCCGAGGCGGCGGCGTAGCTCTTGAAGGTGTCGTCGCCGAAGATGATGCGGTCGTACATCTCGTCGCTGAAGACGGCGATGTCCTTGCCCTCGAGTACGGCGGCCAGGGCGTCGACC
>CAYYTN010000143.1:5032-6732 GCA_964474495.1 uncultured Chloroflexota bacterium | reverse complement strand
CCGCCACCCCCCTCCCCGCCCTCCGCGACGCGTTCCCGGCCGCCGAGATCGAGTTCGTCTCCGTCGCCGGCGAACTCCGCGAAGCCGTCGTCTGGGTTGGCGCGCTCGATCCGGCTCCGACGGCCACCTTCCGCGCCACCATCCTCGCCAGCGAGCCCGCCGCTGCACCCCTCGCCCAGCTCTCCGGCGAACCCGGCCCCTACCTCCCCATCGAGCCGGTCGGCCAGTACATCGCCGAACCCGACCCGGCCCTCATCCGCTCGGGGCTCTTCAGCGCGTTCGCCGACTCCACCGGCATCGCCCACGCCCGCCTTGCCCAACAAATCGCCTTCCTCAGCAGCGCCACCGTCCCGGACACCCCCTTCGCCCGCTACTACCGCGTCATCGACTCCCTGCCCTTCTCCGAGCGCGCCATCACCGCCCGCCTCCGCCAACTCGGCTGCGGCGCAATCACCGTCCGTTGCCGCGGCTTCCCCGAGCCCGGCGACGCCATCGCCGGGCGCCTGAGGCGCCACCTTGTCGGCGACGTCCCCCACCGCCTGTTCGTCTACCGCTCCGGCGAGCGCCACCATGCCGTGATTTCCGAATTCGATCCCGTGGCTGGCGAATAGTGGACCTCGCCGTCCTCGCTCAGCCCACGGCTGCCTCTGCCGCCTCCTGCACGAACAACCAGCCTGTGGCTTGCCGCTAGATGGACCTCGCCGCCCTCGCCCTCGTCCTTGGTTCCGCCTTCCTCCATTCCGGCTGGAACCTCCTGGCCAAGCGCTCCCGCGACCAGGGCGCCTTCCTCTGGCTCGCCATCGCCGCCGGCCTCATCGTCTACGCCCCGGCCGTCGCCGTCCTGCTGCCGCAACACCCCATCAGCGGCGAAGGCTGGATCTTCATCGCCGCCTCCGCCGTCATCCACGTCTTCTACTTCCTCTTCCTCGGCGGCGCCCTCGCCCGCACCGACCTCTCCGTCGCCTACCCCCTCGCCCGCGGCACCGGCCCGCTCTTCGTGCTCATTATCGCGCTCATCTTCCTCGGCGAGACCCCTTCCGGACCCGGCATCGTCGGCGTCCTGCTCGTCATCGTTGGCATCTACCTGCTCAACACCGCCCGCCTGACGTTCCGCGCCCTCACCCGCCCCTTCCGGGCTCTGATCACCACCCCCGGCACCCGCTACGCCCTGCTCACCGGACTCACCATCGGCGTCTACTCCGTCGTCGACAAAGCCGGCGTTGACCGCGTCAATCCCATGCTCTACATGTGGCTCTGGGTACTCGGCTCCGCGTTGCTGATGGCGCCCTTCTACCTGCGCAAACCGACCCGCGTCCGCGCCACCCTACGAACTGAATTCCGCACCATCATCGCCGCCGGGGTCCTCCTCTTCGGCGCCTACACCATGGTCCTCACCGCCATGACCTGGAGCATCGTCACCTACGTCTCCGCCGCCCGCGAAACCAGCATCCTCATCGCCACCCTCTACGGCGCCCTGCTCCTCAAAGAATCCGTCGGCCCCGCAAGGCTTCTTGGCGCCCTGATCCTCGCCACAGGCGTCGCCATTATTGCCGTCGCTGGCTAGCGGTCCCCTGTTAAGAGGACTCCTACCAAACCCCGTGGCTGTTCGCCGGCCTGGCGGCCGTGGGGCCGTATCGCACGACCGAGAAAACGGTCGGGGGGGTAGCGCCTAGTCGATCTCGCGGTCGTCGCGGCGATCG
>CAYYTN010000143.1:1088-5022 GCA_964474495.1 uncultured Chloroflexota bacterium | reverse complement strand
CCGTCACCCCACCTCGGGATGGGCGCTCCAGGAGACAAACGGTTCACTGGTCGCCGGAAGGTTGACATCGAGCTTCTCCCCGGGAGCCAGGTCAATTGGAGTAGTGGGCCCCAGCTCGGTTCCATTAGAGAGGTGAACCTCTACCCGGACTTTCGCTAGCGGGGCTCCAGTCGTGTTCTCAACCGTGCCGATGAAGGAGTTGGCGCTTGCGTCATATGAGATCACCAGTCGGGCGCCAGCCCGAGTCTGATCGTAGCTCTCGTTCAACGTGTATTGGGTGCCGGATTCTTCGCCGCCATCTTCTGACTCAGAGCCCTCGTTATGCTCGCTTCCCTCGCTGTGCTCGCCTCCTTCGCTGGATTCGGAGCCGCCATTGTGCTCACCTGATCCGGAGTCTCCGCCGTCGCAACCGGCAAAGATCAGTAGCAGGACTACGCCGAGCACGGCGAGGAATCTTGGCAATCGCATGTGGGTTCTCCAGACTGCATCCGACTCGATAAGTAGCACCGCTGATGAACCTAGCACGCGACAGCGCAGCGGGCTTCATACGCGCTGTTCGCCGGCCTGGCGGTGGGGCTCTACCGCACGACGGAGAAGGCCGTCGGGGGCTGAAACAGCTCGACGGACCGACGTAGAGGCGTCCGCTACCATGAGGCAAGGTCCGGAACGCAGGTCGAATCGCTACGTCGCTGTTGGCCGTTGGCGTCGCAGTCGTCACGATCATGGACGCGGAGGTCTGGGTCGATGTTATCGACGTGGCACCGTGGCTGATAGTCGCGCTCTGGGGCGTCGTCGCCGTTGCCGTGCTGGGCATCTTCCGCGAGCCGGCCCTGGCTGCACTGCGCAGATTGTGGTCAGCCCTGGCGGCCGTTCCCCACCTGCGCGATATTCGCAAGTTCCAGAATCCGCGCCGACGCCCGTGAGACCAGCATCCTCATCGCCACCCTCTACGGCGCCCTGCTGCTCAGAGAATCCGTCGGCCCCGCGCGCTATCTAGGGGCTCTCATCCTCGCCATAGGTGTCACCCTCATCGCCATCGCCGGGTAGTGGTTTCTGCCGAACCAACGCGTCCATCTTCAAACGCTGACGGTCAATCTACGGGCGGATCTGCGCTGTCGAGTAGACCGATGTTTGCTAGGGATCCTCTTCTTTGAACGCCGCTGCCAGGAAAGCGTATTCGAGCATCCCGATAAGCGGAAGGACGGTGCGCAAGCGGGTACCGACGTCCATCATGTGTTGCGAGGTGGGCTCTTCGAAGGCGGATTCCATTATGGATTGGCCTATCTCGTCCGCCTCAACAAGCTTTGGCCGGATGGCCTCTTGGTACGCCCCGAGCTGTACGTTCTCGACGATCCGGTCGCCCAACTGCGTTGCGTTGGGGCGGTCCCGAAGAAAACCGCTGTCGATGTAGAGAACCACCCCGGCTAGGCGATACAAGATCTCAGCGTATATATCGTGTGCACGAAGGTAGCTAACCCACTTCGGGACATTCTCAGTGATCGCGAGGGAGAGGCCTGCGATCTGCTCCGGCGTGATTGGGTCCGTATTTTCAGCCGCAGCCTGCCGAACCTTCTCTGCAATGTCGCCAATGACTTGTTCAGGGATGGCCGGAAACGGAATCTTCGGCTCACCAGAGAAGGCTCCGTACAATTCCAGGATCTCCGGAACCGGTAACCGCGGGGACTCTGACACTGCCCCACGAGTGGCGGCGTGATCATCGCCGCTTTGCCGGGCGTGCTCGTTCGCCTGATATCGATTCACAAGAAACAAGGCAACAGCAATGACAATGGCTATGAGTCCAACAACGAGACCGGCATCCATGTCGTGCCTTCTACTCGCTAGGTTCTGATTTGGGGACGCAAGATCCCGACTCGTCGGCCGCGTCCCGCTGCTCGATTTGTTCCTTCTTGCTGTCGGGAAGGTCGTCGAACGCGGCCTGCACCGCCTTCGGTTTGGAGATTCGATCATCAGCGATGAGATTCACCCACTTGAAGAGCTGGGTGGCTGTTGTCTGGTCGTCGTCGATCTTGATTTCGCCCGGATGGACCGCGTCATTTCCGACGACACGAACGATATCCAGAGCCTGCTGAATCTCGACTGGTAACCCTTCAGCGACCAGCTCGCCAATCTCGCTATTCAAATTCTTCCCGGGTTTGCGCAATTGCCTGAGCAGCTCCTGGATGCACAGACGCAACAGCGCAGCGGCAGCCCTAGGCGATTTGCCAAGAACTCCAGCGGCTTCCAGGTAGATTTGCCGAATCTCGAGATCTAGGTCTGGATTCGGAGGATCAACCGCGACGACCTCGGGAAACACCATCTTCTCGTTGACCCAAAGGGAGAAGAGATTGCATCTGCTGCAACGGACCAACTTCAAGCCCTTCTCGCGTCTGTGGCCCGTCGTCGGGACCCCTACTTGGTAGAACAGTGAGATCTTTTCCTGATGGGCGAAGGCCGTGCAGTGAGGGCAATTGAAGCCATCGAGATTCAGAGCGGGAGAAATAGTCTCGTTCATTGATATAAGCCCTGATCGAGTTCTCTTGCGGGGCTGATGAGTCTGGTCACGTCTTGGACTCCGACCTTACTTAGCATTGCCTCCCTATCCTACCTCGCCGGCCTACACCCTCTGCGCCACATCCCTCGGAGATTTCAGACACCGACCAATACCTATAATCGACCTTCGGCTCCCCTAAAACGGGCTGCCTAGCGGAAATCACCCTCCACCGAAACCCGGGACCATCGCCCATGCAGGTCGTACTTTTCACCAAGTTCTTCGAGGGCATGCCCGTCGAGAAGATGGGTGACCTCGCCGCGGAATTGGGCTACGACGGCTTCGACCTCGCCGTTCGACCCGGGCACGCGGTGAGCCCGGAAAACGTGACGACCGCCCTGCCGGCGGCGATCAAACAGTGGCGGAGACAGGGGCTCGCCTGCTCGATGATCAGCCTCAGCACCGACGCCATCGATCCCGACGCTTCCGAAACCGTCGCCACCTTCCGGGCCGCCGGGGAATGTGGCGTGCCCCTGGTCAAGATCGGCTACTTCCCGTTCAAGAGCGGCGATGACTACCCGGACGTCGTCGGCAGGGCCCGCGAATCCCTGGAAGGATTCAGCCGCCTGGCCGAACGGACCGGCGTCCGCGCCATGTACCACACCCACAACGGGCCGCTGCTCGGCTCCAACTGCGCCGGGCTCCTGCACCTGCTTGAGGGATTCGACCCCGCGCACCTCGGCGCCTACGTCGACCTGGGCCACCTGGCGACCGGCGGCGAAGAGGTGGCGATGGGCCTGTCGATGGTGCGGCCCTGGCTGGCGGCGATCGGCGCCAAGGACGCCCGTTTCGCCCCTGTCGATGACCCGGACGCCGCGCCGTGGGCCCGGCATTTCGTGTATCTCGGCGAGGGCGCGGCCGACTGGCCGGCGGCGTTGCGGTTGCTGCACTCGTGGGACTTCGCCGGTCCGTTCACGGTCCACACCGAGTACACGCTCGACCCGGAGATCACCCGCACGGTCGGCGGAGTTGATCGCAGCGCCGCCGCCGAGGAAATGCGCGTGCACGGACGCACCGCCGACCTGCAGTTTCTTCGGGACGCCTGGGCCGCCCTCGACGCCGGCGACAGCTAGCCCCTCGAACTACTCACCGGCCGGTCAGCAACATCCCTATCGCCCGATCCGAAACCCCTACCCCGCCGTCCGGCGCCCGCGGCACGTTCTCCCTTTAGCCCGAATCGTCGCCGCGCTCCAACCGCCCCACCCGCAGCACCAGCAGATGCACCGGCAGTGCCAGGCCCGCGATCATCGCTCCCAGCACGATCGTCACCGCGCCCACGCCCATCGCCAGGTCGCCGACGCCAAAGCCCACGATCGCCAGGTTTAGCGCGTTCCGCAGCGTCAGGCCCTTCAGGTACGTATCGCGGTTCGGATCCTCCCGTTCCAT
>CAYYTN010000143.1:0-1078 GCA_964474495.1 uncultured Chloroflexota bacterium | reverse complement strand
GCCGAACCGCCCGAACGTGTGCGCCTGAATCGAATCCTGCTGGGCCTGCGCCGTCGCCACATCCTCCACCAGCGCGCCCGGCACCGTCGCATCCTCTCCGGTCGTCACGTTCTCCTGCCGCAGCGCCGCCGCGATATCGTTCTTTGCCGTCATCCCCAGGCTCAGGAATACCGACCCCAGGACAATCATCCCGATCCCCACCGCAATCGCCACCACCACCGCCACCATGCTTGTCGATCGCAGGTTCACCTTGTCCTCCGCAACATCACGCGCCGGGCCATATGGCCGACGACCCCACCCGGTGACCTGTTCCTCTGCTCGCCTACGCCGCAAACCTACGTAATCGCGCCACTCCATAGCAAAGGGTGAATCCGCGCATGCCACCCGCGACTCCGACTCCAGCTCCTACCCCGCCGTCCTCCCCCCGCTTGGCAGCGGCACCCGTTCCCCGGCTTCCATCCGCGACCTGATCCACATCTTCCGCACCACCTGCAGCGCCTCAAACGCCTCCGCCGCCGTCTCTCCGCGCGTGTTGCACCCGGGTAATTCCGGGTTCTCGGCCGTGTCCAGGTGCTATCCGAGTGCCATTCCGGCGCGATCACCACCGTGTAGGGAAGCTCAAGATACTCCTCCAGCGTCCGTCCCATCGCCTGCTCGCCTCACGCCCCCCGGCGTCACTTCCACTCGATTCTACGCCCCCGAGAATCGACCCAACAACCGCCCCGAATCCGCTACCGGGGCACCTCATCAAACGGCCGCGTCAGCAGTTCATCCAACCGCACCGACTGGACAGCTCCGTCCGCCCCGCGCGTCAACACCCTGAGCCCACTGCCAAACTCCGCCAGCACCTGCAGGCACTCCCCGCACGGCCAGATGGCTTCCCGCGCATCGCTCACAAGCGCCACCGCCACCGGCTTGCCGGCCCCATGTGAAATCGCTCCCAGCACCGCCGCCCGTTCCGCGCAGATCGTCGCCCCGTACGACGCGTTCTCAACATTCGTCCCCGGCACGATCGCGTCTGTTTCGGTCAGCACCGCCGCGCCCACCGCAAACCCCGAATACGGCGAATGCGATTGCG
>CAYYTN010000142.1:511-6821 GCA_964474495.1 uncultured Chloroflexota bacterium | reverse complement strand
CCAACCGGCGCTCATTCATTCAATCCCGAACAAGAAACCCACTGTGTGGGCACTGGGTGGCCACTGTGTGGGCACTGGGTGGGCACTGGGTGGGCGGCGCTCATTCAATCCCGAAACGAAGACCCACTGTGTGGGCACGGGGTGGGCGGGCTAGTGCAGGTTCGGGCCTACCGCCGTGAGCCCGCCGTCCACGAATATCACCTCGCCGTTCACGTAGGCCGCATCCGGCGACGCCAGGAACAGCGCCGTGCCGGCGATGTCGCGGACGTCGCCCACCCGCCCGCTGGGGATCGACCCGATCATCGCGTCCTCGTTCACCCCGGTGCGCTCGTAGCGCTCCACGTAGATGGCGCCGGGCGCGATCACGTTCGCCGTGATGTCCCCCTGACCAAGCTCGGTCACCAGGCCGCGGGTGAACTCGTTGATCCCGCCCTTGGTCGAGCCGTAGAGCACGTGGTTCGCGTAGTGGATCTGGCTGTGCACCGAGCTGATATTGATGATGCGGCCGTGGTTCTGCCGCTGCATGTGGGGAATCGCCGCCACGCAGGTGACGAACATCGACTTCAGGTTGATATTGAACACGTCGTCCCAGTCCTGCTCGGTGCATTCCAGGATCGGTTTCACCATCGTGAAACCGGCGTTGTTGACCAGCACGTCCAGCCGCCCGTATTCCGAGATCGCCGTCTCGACGATCGCTCGGGCGCTGGCCGCCTGGCGGAAATCGAGCTTCAACGCCAGCGCCGTCCCGCCGTCCGCGTTGATCTCCGCCGCCAGCGCCTCGCAGCCGGCAAAGCTGTTGTAGGCGCTGATCACCACCGTCGCGCCCTCGGCGGCGAACCGCCGCGCGATGCCGGCGCCGATCCCGGTACCCGCGCCGGTGATCGCCGCGACCTGGCCGTCCAGTACCCCCATAAGTCGTCCCGTCCTGCTGTGTAGTTGCCCGCAAAGCGAGCCCGATTCTAGCGCCGCCCCTCGCCGCGCCATATCCTTCTTGCTCCGTTGCCAGGGTCTGGCATAGTCAACGAAACCCGCAGACACAGGGGGGCTCGATGGGTCTGGATGGCAAAGTCGCGATCGTCACCGGCGCGGCCCAGGGGATCGGCCACGCCGTCGCCTGGGAGCTGGCCCTGGCCGGCGCCGCCGTCACCGTGGCGGACGTCGAAGCCGAGATGGGCGCCGCCGTCGCCGCCGCCATCCGCGCCGACGGCCACCGCGCGCTCTTCGTGGAAACCGACGTCGCCGACCCGGCGCAGATCGAGCGGATGGTGGCCGCCACCGTCGCCGAGTTTGGCCGCCTCGACATCCTGGTCAACAACGCCGCCCTGATCGGACGCACCGGCTCGGTCGTCGAAGAGACCGTCGAACGCTGGGACCAGGGCCTGGCGGTGAACGTGCGCGCGCTGGCCCTCGGCATGAAGCTGGCCGTGCCGGAAATGCGCAAGGCCGGCGGCGGCGCCATCGTCAACCTCTCCTCGGTGCACGGCTTCCTCGCCGCCGAGCGCCACGTCATCTACGACACCTGCAAGCACGCCGTCATCGGACTGACCCGCCAATCGGCGCTGGACCTGGGACCGCACAACATCCGCGTCAACGCCATCTGCCCCGGCTTCATCGTCTCCAATCGCCGCGAAGAGGCCGCCTTCGGTACCGACGAACAGGCCGAGCTAAACGAGGCCATCTATCCGCTGCGACGCGTCGGCCGCCCCCACGACATCGCCGCCGCCGTCCGCTACCTGGTCTCCGAGGACGCCGCCTTCGTCACCGGCGTCGCCCTGCCGGTCGACGGCGGGATGTCGGTGCAACTGGCCGACTCGGTGACCCACAACATCCAGGCGGTCATGCGCAAAGACGAGCCCGCCGGCCCGCCCAACACCCCGCCCCTCCGCGAGTACCCCTAGGGCGCCGGTTCCGTCGCGGCCGCCAGCGCCAGCGGCCCGTCGAGCGAGCCGGTCACCGCCGCGAACAGGTCGTAGGGTTGCGCCGCCGTCACCCACGCCCGCACGATCTGACCCGCCACCAGCGGCAGGTCCAGCAGCACCCGTCCATCGATCTCCGGCGCCTCGGCGCGGCTGCGACCGGCCGCCTGGTAGCCGTCCAGGGTCGCGCCGGGGAACGTCTCCTCGACCAGCACATCGATCTCCGCGCCCACCCGGGCCTCGCGCCGTCGGAGCGCGATTCCCTGCTGGATCTCCATCAGCGTCGCGTAGCGCTCGTCCTGCACCGCCGGGGCCACCTGCCCCGGCAGCGTCGCCGCCGGCGTGCCGTCCTCCGGCGAGTAGGTAAACGCACCCAGGTGATCGAACTGCGCCTCCTCCACGAAGCGGCACAGATCGGCGAAGTCGGCCGCCGTCTCGCCGGGAAAGCCGACGATGATCGTGGTCCGAAAGGCGAAGTCCGGATGGCGCTCGCGGGCCTCGCGGAGGCGCCCCGCGATCTCCGCCGGGCGGGCCGGCCGGCGCATCGCCCGCAGGATCGCCGGAACCGAGTGCTGCACCGGTACATCGATGTAGTTGCACAGCCCGGGCAGCCCGGCGATCGCGTCCAGCAACTCGGCCGTCAGCATCGAAGGGTAGAGGTACATGATCCGAATCCAGTCCGGCCCTGGCGCGTCCTGGATCGAACCCAGCAGCTCGACTAGCCCGGCCCCGGCGCCGGGCAGGTCCAGCCCGTAGGAGCCCAGTTCCTGGGCCACCAGCACCGCCTCGCGGACCCCACCGATCTCGAGCGCTTCCAGTTCAGCCAGCAGGTCGTCCACCGGCCGCGAGACCTGTCTTCCCTTGAAGGACGGGATCGTGCAGAAACTGCAGTTCTTGTTGCAGCCGTCGGCGATCTTCAAGTAGGCGCTGGGTCCTCCGATCAGCCGCGGGGCCGGGTCGGGCAGTGCAGGCGCGACCCCCAGCCGCGCCGGGCGCGGGGTGGTGGCGAACGAGTCGATCAGGTCGCCAATCTCCGCCCAGCGCCGCGTTCCCAGCACGCCGTCGATGCCGGGCACCGCATCCGCCAGCGCGGTCCCGCGCCGCTCCGCCAGGCAGCCCGCCGCGATCAGGCGCTGGCCGGCGCGCTTCTCGCCGGCCAGTTCGGCCAGTGCGTCGGTCGACTCTTCCTCGGCCGGACCGATAAAGCCGCAGGTGTTGACGATCAGGAAATCGGCGTCGTCGGGCCCGGCCGGCGCCAGTCCCGCGTCCAGCAATCGCGCCGCCATGCCCTCGCCATCCACCAGGTTCTTCGGGCAGCCGTAGTTGACCAGATAGAACGTCCCGGCCGCCGGATCGTGGCTAGCGGCGATCGGATTTGCTCCACTCGCGCTCGACCCGTTCGCCGACACCGCCCAGGGCGCCGACCGAGGTGCCGTCGATCTCCACCCGCAGGCCGCCGGCGTCGTTGACCACCAGCCGCGCCGTCTCGTCGGCGAACCACTCGCGACTCTCACCCGCGTTCATGAACCCGGTAAACACCGGCTCGCCATCGATAAATACCTGCACGCTCACATTCATCTCGGCGACGAGCCTAAAGCGCAGGTCGTCCACATCCCCAATCGGTTCTGACTCGCGGGTCTGGAACGCCGGGATCAGCGACAGCGTCGCGGTCGGCTCCGGGGCCGGGGTAGCGGTCGTCGCCGGGGCCGCCGGCGCCGCCGGTGCGGTCTCCACCGGTTCGTAGTTGCGCACGAAGAGGTTGATCAGCACCACAATCGCCACCAGCGTGGCCACCAGCATCCCCACCGAGCGCAGCGAAGGCCGGCGGTCGTAGCCGATCGGGGTGTTGGTGTCCGGCATGTACTCCACCCCCGGGATGCGCGTCTGCGCCGCGTAGGCGTCCAGCGCCGGGGCCGGGTCCTGGTCCAGCGCCCGGGCGCAGCCGCGGATGTAGCCGGTTACGTACACCGCCGCCGGCAGCGCCTCGAAACTGTCATTCTCCAGCGCCTGCAGGATGTCCATTCGAATCCGCGTGCGACTGGCGATTTCCTTGAGCGAAACGTTGCGCTGCCCCCGCCAACCGCGCAGGATCGCCCCGACCGTGCGCGGTTGCTCGCCCTCGGTCACGGCGGGTCAGGGCCGGAAGACGGCGAAACCGAATTCGGTGACCGTCTCGATGCGGATGCCGAGCGAGCGAATCTCGACGTCACTGTTGATCCCGCCGGCGTAGCGCTCGAGGATCTCGGTCATGTTGTCCTTGAGGATTTCGGTGACGTCGCCGCTCCGCCGCGACTGGAGGTCGCGCCGCTGCACCTCGATGAAGTCCGCCAGGTTCTGCGCGATCGTGTCGGCCACGACATCCTCGGCTCGGGCGTTCGATCCGCGGCTCACCCAGATACGCACGTCTTCGATCTGGTAGCTGAAGTCTATCTCCAGGGTGTCGAAGCCGGACCCGGCACGCTCGCCCAGCAGCGCCTGCACCGAGACCCGGTGGTCGGTGGTCGGCACGTGCTCGCGGCGGGTGAACGGGACCGGCCAGGTCCAGAACCAGCCGGGGCCGTAGACCGGGATCGCGCTCGCTTCGTCCACTCCATCGACCGCCACCCACGAAAGCCCGCCGGCGTCCAGGTGATCCAGCGACCCGGGAAACGCCCAGGCGCGATTGGGGCGGATGACCTCGAAATCGGTCGGGCCGATCCGGAACAGGCCGGCGAGGAAGAAGATCGCGAACGCGGCGACGAGTCCGGCCAGCACCCGGAAGACGCCGCCCACGATTCCGGACGACGCCCGCGCGTTGGTCGGCCGGTACGGGGCGAGCAGGTCGGCCAGTTCGACCGCATTGCGCCGGCCGGTCAGGAAGCCGAGACGCCGCTCTGGCGGGCGGGCGGCGGCGTGGAGGCGGCGGCGCAGGTCCAGGTAGACCGCCGCGGCCACGTCGATTCCGGCGCGCCGGGCCTGCCGGTAGGCGCGGTGGACCACTTCCTCCAGCCGCACCGCGTCGGCGCCGGCGACGGATTCGCGGCCGCGGGCAAGCTCGCGCGATTCCAGGATCGTCGACTCGATGTCGGCGGTGAAGCCGGCCAGGTCGCGGTCGACCGGAACGAAGTCGAATCGCTCCGGCAGCCATCGGGGCAGTTTCGGCCAGTAGTCGTCGGGGTCGGAAGTCTTGCGCCGCCACAGCCAGATGGACGGCAGGATGGCGACGGCAAAGCCGACCGGCAGTCCGCCGACCGAGGCGCCGGCCGATCCGATGAACTCGCCGGCCGGCGGGCCGACCACCGGGATCAGCCGCAGCAGCAGGCCGAGATCGCCCAGCAGGGCGGCGACCAGCAACGGCAACGCGACGGCCACGATCTTCCAGAAGATGCGGCGCGCGCCGCGCCGGATGCGCCGCCCGCGCAGCCGCGCCACGGCGGCCTCCTCGATATCGCGCACCCGGGACTCGGGTGACCAGACCAGGTCGTCGGCGGCCTGGATGCCACGCCGGGGGTCGCCGGCGGCGATCGCGGCCACCAGCGCCTGGCGGTCGTGGGCCACCAACGTGCCCTCGCCGAACGGATCGGGTATCTCGGCGTACTGCACCCGCGGCGGCGGGGGTGGGGGGGGTGGGGGCGGGGCGGCATCGGGGGTGAATTGCGCCGTGTCGCCCGGTTCGGCGAGTTCGGCGTCTACGTCAATCGGCTCGATCTCAAGGTCGAAGGGATCTTCGCGGTCTTCCCCGGACGGGCGCTCAGCCATCGTTCGGCCCGGCTTCGCCGGCGGCGGCGACGATGGCGGCGGCGGCCGCCGCCAGGAGGAAATTGGCGCGGCGGGTAGGACTGTCGGCCGTCGCCAGCGCAGTCAATCCGAAGGCCCCCAGGTGGCGGTGGGCGTAGCCGGTGGTGGTCAGTGGATCGCCGCCATCCGACCGCGACACGTCCCAGAACACCCCGGGGAACGCCGGGATCAACCCGGCGGCGGCCAGCCCGGCCAGTTCCGCCGGGTCCGCCGGGTAATAGACCGGCAGTTCGTTCTCCTCAAGGCGATCCGGGACCAGGCGGTGCCGGGTGCGGCTGTCGCCAAAGCGCAGGAAGCTCGACAGGAAGCGGCTGGCCGGCAGTTCCGGCAGTTGCGCGAAGCGCTCCGCGAACCAGCGATAGCCGCGGCGCGGGTCGTGGCGACCGAAGCGGTCGTGCCAGTGGGAGCCGAGGGACTGGAGCAGGTGAACCGACTGCAAGTCGCCCAGCGTCACCGGCACGGAAACCAGTCCGTCATGGCGACCGGCGGCCGGCACCCCGCCCGCGTCGCGCAGTCCCACCACCATCGACGGGCGGCTCTGTTCAAGGTCGCCGCGCAGGGCGTTCCAGATGGCCGGGTTGGCGTTCATCGCCCCACCCACCAGCACGCTGCCGAAT
>CAYYTN010000142.1:0-501 GCA_964474495.1 uncultured Chloroflexota bacterium | reverse complement strand
GGCCGGGACGCGCCAGGTGGGGCGTTCGGCGTCCTCGGTGTATTCGAGGGTCACGAAGTGCAAGAGCAGCCGCGACAGCAGGCGTCGGCGCTCGGACGAATCGGCGGCGAAGGCACGCAGCAGCGCGCGGCCGGTGACGATCTCGGCGCTACTCGGTCGCGAGGAGGCCAGGTCGATCCAGACCACCCCGCCGGCCCGGCCTTCGCCGATGGTGTAGACGGTCAGCCGCACCCAGGCGCGCGGCCCCAGTTGATTCTCCGCCAGCACCCGCCGCTCGTAGGGCAGCCGCACGGTGGCGAACTCCTCCTGCCAGCGCCGCTCGTCGGCCAGCACCGCGTAGGCGTCGTCGTGCAGGGGGATGCGCAGGGTCAGGGGTTGGTCGGCGACGGCGTGCATCAGCCGGCCGGTTCGGTTTCATCGGGGACGTCGAAATCGGTGTCGAGGATTTCGGCGTCGATGGCCTCGATCTCGGCTTCCAACGGATCCAGAACATCATCGGCC
>CAYYTN010000141.1:0-6935 GCA_964474495.1 uncultured Chloroflexota bacterium | reverse complement strand
CAGTCCGGCCGCCGCCGCCAGCCACGCTCCGCGCGACAACGAGAGCGCCAGCCCGGGAAGCACGAGCAGCGCCATGGCCAGCCAGGCGTAGCGGTCGCGACCGGCTGCCGTCGCCGCCAGCCCGCCCGCAATCACGACCGAAATCGCCAGTGATGCGCCCAGAATGTTCGGGTCGACCAGGGTGCCGACCGCGCGCAGCGTCGTCTGGTCCGGTAGATAGCGGAGGGCGGTGCCGGCGTCCGGGTAGCCGGCTGTCTCAAGGGCGGAGAAGAAGGGCAGCGCCCCCTCTCCGGCCATCAACATCGCGGTCGCCAGGAGTGATTGCCCGGCCCCGGCCACGGCGATCACCGCGGCGGTCCTTCGGACCAGCGTTCTGCTGGCGGCGAGTCCGCCGGCCACCAGGAACGCCGTGACCGCCAGCGTCAACTTGGACGCGTACTGCACCTGTTCAACCCCCGCCCCGAACCGCAACCCGACGATGACCGCCAGCGCCCACCACGCCAGGATTCCGGCCACCGCCCAGGTCCAGCCGGCGCCCGGCAGCGGGAACGTCTCCCGATCCTTCGCCCACCGCACGACGATCGCCAGCACCGCAACCGCCAGCGTCAGTTCGAGAATCGGCGGGCGCGTACCCAGGCGCATCGGTACCACCGCGAACGGCAATCCGTAGGCCAGACCGAACACCGCAATCAGCCCCCACGCCGGCCGTACTATGGCTGCCGCGAGCAGCGCCGGCGCCAGCAGCCAGCTGACGGCGACGGCGCCGGTTTGCGCCCCGGCGGCGATCCCCAGTCCGGCCGCCGCGGCCATTGCCAGAGCCACCCAGGCGACCGGGCGGTCCTTCAGCGGTGACATCGAGTTCCTCAAATGCCGGCTACCCGGCGGTCGGGGGGCGCCGGACGGCGTCGGCGAGGCTAGTCGCCACCGTCGTCATCGGCAGCGGCGATGTCGTCCGCGTAGAACGCATCCTCCGAGATGAACCGGCCACCCGTGATTTCCTGGCTGACAAGCTGTCGCCGGCGGCTGAACTCAAGATTGATCTCCACCGGGTGGAACGACTGCGACCCGATCACTTCCTTGTAGCAGGTGTAGTGCGTCGGGCTGTCGCCACCATCGGCGTCAAATTCCTGGGCCAGGTCGTTATGCGGATCGATCCTTACCCGGATCTTCTCACCGGACTTCTCTACCACCACATACAGATACAGGCCGCGATCGTCGCCCGATCCCGGTCCGCCGCCCAGGAAACCCATCAGGACACCCCTTTGATGTGGGAGTTGAGGAACTCCGACAATGCTTCTCGCCATCCGCGAAGCTCAACGCCCCGCGCGCGCGCCGCGTTATTGGCCAGCACGCCGTTGGCCGGCACCGCGGCGGGCCTTTCAAACTCGGCGGCCGAGATCGGATTCAGCTCCACGCCGCCGATTTCCAGGGCCGTCAACACCGCGCGCGCCCAACCGTACCACGACGTTTCGCCCTGGTTGATCAGGTGATAGATACCGGGCTCGTTCGTCTCGATCAGTTCCAGGATCGCTCCCGCCAGGTCGGCGGTCGAGGTCGGCGTGACCCGCTGATCGTCGACATAGGCCAGCGAGTCGCGGCTCGCCGCCGCCTCGATGAGCGAATTGACGAAGTTCCGCCGGTGCGGTCCGTAGAGCGTCGAAGTCCGCACCACAAAAAGTGTTTCGAGGGTCTCTGCGACCCCGTGCTCGCCGGCCAGCTTGGTGGCACCGTAAACGTTGATCGGGTTGGTCTGGTCGGTTTCGTCATAGGGCCGGCGCTGGCGGCCGTCGAAAACGTAATTGGTACTCACGTACACCATCGCCGCCCCGGCCGTCCGGCAGGCGACCGCGACATTCCTCGCCCCGTCGGCGTTGATCGACCGGGCCTGCTCCGGGTCGCCTTCACAGGCGTCCACGTTCGTCATCGCCGCCGTATGGATCACCACTTCGGGCGCGAAATCGGCGACCAGCGCCGCCACCGCGCCGGCGTCCGCGACATCCAGTTCCGCGCGCGTCGCCAGCCGGGTCGTCTCCGCGGGCAATCGCCGGCCCAGATCGCGGCCAAGTTGCCCACCCGCTCCGGTTACGAGAATCCGGGTCACGCCTCGGAGCCCGACTCTTCGCCGCCTTCGTCCGATTCCCAGCGCAAGAGCAGGACCGTCGCCCCCGAAAGCAGAATCCCGACCAGCGCCAAAAACAGGAGTTGCGGCGCGCCGGGGCGTGCCCCGAGGCTCGTGATGAGGATCACGGCCACCATCACCACCGACAACACGGCCCACGCGGAGATGCCGGGATGTCGGACCATGAAGCGACGCCAGATGGGGATCACGGGCAGGGTGTTGACTCCAGGGACACGCCGATCCTCGGTGAAATCGCGGTATTATAGCAACGGTCAACCAGAGGTTTTATGTCAACCCCATCGGCAATCCAAGTCCATAGTGAAACCCGGCACCGCTTCCACATCTGGACCAGCGGCTGCCAGATGAATAAAGATGATTCCGAGCGTATCGCGCGAAGTCTGGTCATGGACGGCCATGTGCCGGTCTCCGACCCGGATCGCGCGTCCGTGGTGATCCTGAACGGGTGCAGCGTGCGCGACAACTCCGACCGCAAGGTCTGGGGGCGGATCGGCGCGCTGGGCGCCCGCAAGCGCCGCCGCGGCGACGTGCTCATAGCCCTCACCGGCTGTTCGGCGGCGGCCACGCCCGAAGAGATTGCGCCCCATCTCAAATGGTTGGACGTGGTGTTCCCGGCCCGCGACCTCCGCCCCCTGCAGGCCCTGTTGGCCGAGCAGCCCGGTCCGGTCACCGACGACTGGGATGGGTTCCTGCCAACCGAGCTGCCGGGCGCCGGCGGGGTCAGCCGCTACGTCACCGCCATCCACGGCTGCGACCGGCGCTGCACCTTCTGCATCGTGCCGTTCCGGCGCGGGCGCGAAGAGAGCCGCCCGGTCGCCGAGATCCTGGCCGAGATCGAGCAAAAGGCCGGCGAGGGCGCCCGCGAGATCACCCTCCTGGGACAGATCATCAACAAGTACGGCGATGACCTGGATGGCCCGCACACCCTGGCGACGCTGCTGGAACGGGTCGACGCCGAGCGGTTGGTGCCGCGCATCAGGTTCCTGACCGCCCATCCCCGCAACCTCGACACCGACCTGGCCGCGGCCATGGGCCGGCTCGACACGGTCTGCGAAGAGCTCAACCTGCCGGTCCAGTCCGGGGACGACGATGTTCTGCGACGCATGGGGCGCGGCTATGACGCCGCTTTCTTCCGCGAGCGGATCGCGATGCTGCGCGATCACGTGCCCGGGATAGCGATCTCGACCGACATCATCGTCGGCTTTCCGGGAGAGACCGAGACCCAGTTCGAAAACACGCTGCGACTGCTCGAGGAGATTCGCTTCGACGTGGTCCACGTGGCCGCCTTTTCGGCCCGCCGCGGCACGGTGGCGGCGAAGTGGGGCGACACCGTGGAGCCCGCCGAGAAGCTGCGCCGCCTGCACGCGGTGGAAGCCGTGCAGAAGGGTATCGCGGCGGGGCTGAACGCCTACCTGGTCGGCGCCACCGAAGAGGTCCTCTTCGAAGAGCTGCGGGAAAGTCCGGTCGCCGGGGCCGCCCCGCGCTGGATGGGCCGCACCCGGGCGAACAAGCTGATCTTCTGCCCGGCGGACGATGCGATCGCGGCCGGGGACATCTGGCCAATCGCGATCACCGAAGCCACGGCCTGGTCGCTGCGCGGCCGGCCGGTTCTCGCGCCGGAACCGCAGGTCGTCCGCTGAAGCCGCGGGGCTCCTCACCAAACGCTCGATCGCGACGTCCGCCGCATCGACGGCAAATCCTGCGGCTCGGGCTGGCGGGCCTGGTGGCCGCGGCGGTGGCCGGTTGCGGGACGGCGACCGAACAACCGCGCGCGAATCTGCGCCCCTACTGGGAACCGGCGCTGGTCGCCGCAACCGAGGCTCTGGAGCTCCTGCGGCTGTTCGATGTGAACACCCGGGCGCTGGCGCAGTCCTCGCTCACCCCGGAGCGCTACGCCACCGCGATTGACAAGCTCGGCCCCCAGGTGACCCTGCTATCCGAGAGCCTGATTCCGCTGGTGCCGCCCGCGGACGCGGCCGCCGTCCATCCGTTGCTGCTGGGCGCCGCCGATTCGCTGGTGGTGGCGATCCGGACGGTGCGCGATTTTCGCGAGGACGGCCAGCGCGAGCACCTTGTTGGCGTGGTCGAGGCCATCGCCCAGGCCCGCGCCGATTTGACCGGCTTCGTTCGCGAAGTTGGTGGCGGAGCCGCCGCCGAATCTCTCACCCGCCGGCTCGAAAGCCTGGGCGATTTCGACATCAGCGCCAGCTCGGTCACCCGCTATGCGGTGCTGGTCGGCCAGTTCGTATCCACGGCCGAAGCCCGCGCGAAGCTGCGCGACTTCAAAGCCGACGCCGACCTCTCGGTCCAGTTCCCGCGCTGGGTCGAGGCCGATCGCTGGGATCACCTCGATCAGGCCGTGGCCGACGCCGCCGACTGGGGCGACCGTCGGTTCGAGGTTCGCATCGAGCAGGTACGCGACGTGGTGTTTGAGCTGGACATGCGGCGGGCGCCCAGCACCGCCGGCTGGAAGGAGCTGGTCTGGTTGCAAACCATCACCTTCGACGCCGCCGCGTTGGCGGCCTCGGCCGATGGCAATGTCTTCGCGCTCGCGTCCCGCGACGGTCGCGTTCAGGCGTTCGGCGGCGGCGGCGAGCCACTCTGGACCGCCGAGTCCGGCATCCCCACCGCGGGGCTGGCCATTTCGCCCGGCGGTGGGGCCGTGGCGGTCACCGGATTCGATGTCGCCCTCCTCCAGGACGGCCGCCCGGTCTGGCAGCGTCCCTTTCGACCCGACAATCAGCTGCTCGAACAGGCGGTCCTGGCCCGCGATTCGTTTGTCGCCGTGCGCAGCAGCAACGCCAGCGAGCTGGGCCACGTCTTCGCCTACAACCAGGAGGGCCTGTTCTGGGGTCCAACCCAGGACTACATTGGCGCCGCCGCGATCGACATGGACCCGGACACCGGCACCGTGGCCGTCGGCTCCGTGCGGCAGGGCGTCCACCAGGTTGTCATCATCGGCCGCGACGGCCAGCTGGTGCAACGCTTCGGTGTAGGCGGGCGCATCCGCCACGTGTTCCTGGTCGACAACGGCCGCCTGACCATCGTGGACACCGAAGCCGGAGTCGAAATCTACGAGAATGAACGCGGCGAGTTCCAGCGCGATATTCCTTTCGACTTCACGGTCATTGCGACCAACCCGGCCGGTACCGTCCTCTACCTCGGCAGCCAGAAGGGCCTGGCGGCCTACGATCTCGGCGGCTCCCAGCTGTGGTTCAACGACCAGGTCGCGCCGCGGACGCTGATGACCTCGGCCGGCTACGTCTGCGGACTGTCTTCGGACACTTCGATCAGCGTCATCCAGGCCGACGGCGGCTACCTGGGCGAGGCCACCACCCTGGCCTCGATCCGCGCCACCGGGATGGCCGCCGCCACCGATGTCCTCGTAGCGGCCAGCGCCGAACGCTACGTGCTGGCCTGGCAGTTGCCGCGCCCCGGCCCTTAGCCCGGACATCAGTCCTCGGCGAACGCCTCCCAGAAACCCCATCGCGTATCCAGCACCGGCCAGTCCGGATCGGCGGCGATGTCCCGCGAATCCGCGACGAGATCGCCGTCCGGCCCGCGGTGACTCAGCAGCCAGATCGCGATCAACGTGAAGTAGCTGTCCGGCCCCGCGAGCGAATATGACCGTTCCTGGTACGCCCGATAGATCGGCAGGAAGAACTCGCCCTCCTCCTCCTGGTACGGGACCAGCTTGTCGACGATCCGCTGGCAGTAGAGGGTGTCGTCCTCGGTCCGCATCATTCGGCCATAGGCCCGACAGACCAGCGGCCGCGCCGGGTAGACGGTGCAGCCGTTCTCGTCGAGCAGCGGGCAGGTCGTCGACTCGTTGCCGAACATATCGTCGATGTAGTCGCGGGCCGCCGAGGACTCCATATCCATGGAGCCCAGGCGCATCCAGCGCGGCATGACGGTATTGTCATCGCCGAGCAGCCGCTCGCACCGGGCGATCGCCGCGGACCGCTGCTCGGCGGACCAATTCGCCATCATCCAGGCGTGCAGGATCTTCCACTCGGCGAAGGTCACCAGCGGCAGTTGCCCGCAACATTCGATGCAGTTCGCATCGCAGCGCATACAGGCGTGGCGTTCCTCGACCACCTCGCCCAGGTAGCCGATCAGTCCGTAGAGATCGGGGACGGAACCGATCTCATCGAGCGTGTCCAGGGCAGCGTCGTAGGCGCCCTCGGGGTCCTGCGCGACCGCCCGCCGCAGGCGCTCCACCGGGTCATCCACCAGGTCGTTGGCCGCGGTCTGTCGGTCGGTCACAGTTCTCCGTTTTCAAGATCGTCGTCGGGTCCGGCCGCTAGGATAGCGACCGGCGGGCCGCCAATGATGGCGTGACGGGGCCGGCCGCGTACATGGTTATCTTTCCAATCTCGATAGGAGCAACGGCATTGAGCGCAGTATCCGCGACCCTCAACGAAGGCAACTACCAGCAACTCCTCGACCTGCTGGAGACCTGCTTCGTGGACGACGTCCGCGAGTATTTCGATCTGCACCAACGCCGCGATCCGGCCTACGACTACCCGCAGGGCCAGATTCTCACGGCCGACAATCGGATCGTCAGCCACGTCCAGGTTTTCCACCGGCAAATGGGCTACGGCGAGGACAGCATCCCCTACGGCGGCATCGGCGACGTGGCTACCTACCCGGAATGGCGCGAGCAGGGCCTGTCCGCCCGTCTGCTGGAACAGGCGATCGGCTACATGGAGTCCCGCGAACTTCCGCTGTCGATGCTGTTCGCCGGACGGGTCTCGCATTACGAGAAGCACGGCTGGCACCAAATCCCGGGCATGGT
>CAYYTN010000140.1:0-6945 GCA_964474495.1 uncultured Chloroflexota bacterium | reverse complement strand
CGCACCGGCTGTTCGTAACCGGATGGCCCCGGGGCCTCGATGAGTTTTTCCAGGAAATCGCGTTGCTCGGCGTCCATGTTGCTCCCTGTATTTGTGTTATCCAGAGTCGGGGCCGTCACCGCGCGCCCGCCGGCCGCAGTATCTCAGATTTCTCGCCGCGGCCCGAACCCGTCTAGTCCGTGTAGCTGTACACCAGCACCTGCGTACCGGTGGCGTCTTCCAGCCGCAGCGTGTCCCCGGTGTTGTTCCAGATCGGTGACGACGCGCCCCAGTAGAACACCCCGTCGCCGTCCGCTCCGCTACCGGTGTGCAGCCGCAGTTCCACCCCGGTCGCCCAGGTGAAGTCAGTGAACGTGTAGCGGTGGTCGGCCTCGTCAACCACGCTCCAACCGCCGATCTCCAGGTCCGGGACCAGGTTCACGATCGTCACGTACTCGTCGTTCAGATTCTCCTGGTCCCGTCCCGCCGCGTTGGCGTGCAGGTTGGTCACCACGATCCGCTCGGTCGGCTCCGGCGTCGGTGTCGCCGCCGCGCGGGCCGCTGCCGCTGCCGCCAGCGATTCCGCGTCCCACAGGCACCCGACGCCCGCCTTCTCCGCCGCCGCCACCGCCTCCTTGAATTCGTCCGCGTGCCGCGTGTTCGGTGCGATCCGCATCACCACCGCCACCCCGCGCTCGGCCAGTTCCAGGTTCACGAACGTCTCGCCGACGTACACGTAGCGCAGCAGCCGCCCGTAGGTGTCGCGATTCTCCTCGTCCGGCACCAGCCGCACGATCCCTTCCCCCAGCACCGCCTCGTTGGCCGCCGTCGCCGCCTGCGCGCAGCGCTCGTCGGTCTCCGGCGTGTCGATCCCGATGTAACGCAGCCGTTCCACCGCGCCATCGATGTCCACCTCGATCGTGTCGCCGTCCACCACCCGCAGCACGGTCGCCATCCGGCCGGCCGCCGGGTCTGCCGGCGTCGCCGTAGCCGCCACCGCCGGCGCGACCACCGGCGTCTCCGCCACCTCGGACGCGCACCCCACCAGCACCAGCGCCAGCAACCCCGCCAGCGCCG
The DNA here is from genome assembly GCA_964474495.1 of uncultured Chloroflexota bacterium. GTDB lineage: Bacteria > Chloroflexota > UBA11872 > UBA11872 > VXNJ01 > JASLPR01. The sequence goes on along the minus strand of CAYYTN010000140.1, from coordinate 5,889 downwards.
CCTTCGGCCATTTGCCTCCGGCTACGATATCTCTCCCCGTTGCCCCACCAGTTGCCGCAGTTCCATCAGCACCCGCAGGTACTCGCCCAGGGCGCGGCCGTCCACCCCCACCTTGTTCTCGCCCGTGCCCCCATCCACCGCCCCCAGCCGCACCATCGCCCGCAGCCGCGCCTCCTCCATTTCCGGGTGCGGCAGCAGCGGCTCGCCGGTCAGCCGTGCCAGTTCCGCCACCACTCCCAGCGCTCCCCAGTTGGAGATGCTGGCGATAACCGTCTCATCCACCACGCTCACGCAGGGGTCCGGCAGCACCCCCTCCTCCACCAGCACGGTGCCGTAGGCGCCCATCCCCACCTCGTTGCCGCCATCGCCGACCCCGAACGATGGGATCTCGCCGTCCAGCAGGTGATGGGTCAGCCCGCAGAACTTGGTGATGTCCTGCTTGCCGCGGTTCAGGTAAACGCCCTTCGCCGTCGGCCCCGGCCGCTCGACAAAGCCGATCGCCGTCGGGTCGATCTCCGCCAGTAACTGCTTCGCCCGGTCGGCGCTTTTCTTCTCCCGGACGGTCGGGAACTCCACACAACGGATCGCCGGCGGGGTGATCGCGCGCAGGACCTCCTGCGAAACCGCGTCGGTCACCATCGTCACCTCGGCGCCCAGCCGCAACAGCGCGTGACCCAGCGCCGCCGCTCCCGGCGGGCCGTCAGTCTCCGGGGCGCCGTTCACATAGAAGCCGGTCACCAGCATCACCCGTTCGCCGTGGTCCCGGACCAGCCGCGCCGCTCGTTCGCAGAAGTCCGGCGGCAGCGCCCGCGCCACCCGGGCGATCCCGCGGTCGTCCGCCGACAGCACGATTCGCTCTACTTCGCCCATGCCCTCCGGCAAGATCTCGTCCGCGCCTACCCTCGCCACGGATTCACCACTCCTCTGGTTCGTGCCGGTCGGCGGCCGTTGTCCCGCCGCGCCCGGCAGTCTGACGCAATTCTTCAGCATGGCGGCGCCGGGATTTCCAGCACCCGCGCCGCCCGCAAGTATGCGCTCCGTCCCGCTGGCCCGTCTCGTCAGGCGATCGCAACGTCCGGGCTGTCGCCGGTCCGCGCGAAAATTCGTCCTCTCTCCCGACGTCCCTAGTCCGTGTCCGCCGGCACTTCCTCGGCCGCCGTCGGCCCGTTCGGTTTGCCCGCCAGCGCCCGTGGATCGGTGGCGACCGGCTCCATCACGTTCATCGCCATCCATTCGTCTTCCGGTACCTCGGCCGCCTTCTCCAGGGTCTGGACCACGAACTCACAGAACGGCTGCATCGTCGTGAGCCGCTGCTCGTACTTGCCCACCACGCCCATCTGTTCCGCCAGCGCCTCGTCATAGACGTTGCTCAACTTGCAGGTCCGCACCTCGGAGCCCTTCGTCAGCCCGTAGGGGCAGACGTTCATGCGAATCCGCACCCGCCCTTCCTCGCGCGTGTCCACTTCGATCGAGCCGTCCGGGACCTGTGACTGCCGCTGCGCCGCCCACGCCAGCGCGATACCCGCCGGCCCCTTCCCGTTCAGGTGCGCCAGCTTGATCGCGTCCGCCGCCGCCCGGCGTTTCAGTTCGGCGCGGGCCTTCTCCAGCGTCTCCTCGTCCGCCGTCGCCACCACCTCCAGCAGCGTCCCGAACTGCCCGCTCTGCGGCGCGAAGCGCTGTACCGACTGCTCCGCCCCCGCCTCCGCCAGGTCGGCGACCTCGGCGTGCATCGTGTCCAATCGTGCCCCCAGGTTCAGCGCCGATTCCGCCGGGGCCGAAGGCGTCGGCACTTGCGGCGGGATCGAAGCTGCCGGCGCCGGCGTCGATGGTGTCGGCACCTGTGGCGGGGTCGAAGGAGTCGGAACCTGCGGCGGGGTACTGGCCGGCTCCGGGACCACCGGCAGCGGTGATGTCGCCGCCCGGCCGTTGGGAGTAGTGAAGGTGTCCTGGATCGCCGCGTACATAGCGTCCGACGGGTCCGTCGCGTCGGGCCTCGTCCAGCCTTTCGATACCGGCGTGGCCGTCGCTATCGCCGTCGAATCCGGGTCCGAACCCTGGATGATGTCTTCCGCCATGTTCAGTTCCGCCCTGATGTCCTCGCCGGCCTCCTCCAGGTCCTCCTGCACCCCGCCGATCGTCTCCACCAGGTCCGACTGAATCTCCTGCAGTTCCTGGCGGGTCAACTCCGCCTCCTGTCGCAGCATCTCCACCTCGCCCTGCAGCATCAGGATTTCCTCGTCGAATTCCTTGCGGAACTCGCCGGTCAGCCGCCGCAACTCCCGCACCCACCGCCCCACCGTGCCCATGGCCTGCGGCAGCCGGTCCGGCCCCAGCACGATCAAAGCGATCGCCAGCACCAGCACTATTTCAAACGTGCCTACGCCAAACATCTACTCAGCGTCTTTCCCGCCCGGCGAATCCACCGGGACTCATTTCGTTGCATTCAACCACTGGCAAACAATACCCGCTACTGCAACGCCACGCGGAGCGCCTGCTCCACATCGCCCACGGTGATTATGCTCATCTCGCTCGCCAGGCTGTCCGGCAGGTCGTCCAGATCCGGCTCGTTGGCCCGGGGAATGATCATCCGGCGGATCCCGTGCCGGTGGGCTGCCAGCAGCTTGTGATCCAGCCCGCCCACGCCCAGCACCTTGCCGCCCAGCGCCATGTCGCCGGTCAATGCCAGTTCCGGGTCGACCAGCTTGTCGCGCAGCGCCGACACCAGCGCCACCAGCACCGCCAGCGACATCGCCGGCGCGTCCCGGTTGTCCCCGGCGATCCGGTGATTGAAGGTGTAGCCGTACTCGTATAGCTGGCGCGCCGAGATGTCCAACTCGGTCATCCGCGACCGCACGAAGTTGTAGGCCACGTCGATCACCCGGCCCATCTCGTCCATCTGCTGACCGGCCACCGTGAACCCGCGCGAGCCCGGCACCGTGGCCACTTCCAGCACCTCCACCGACGCCCCCTCGATCGAGCCCAGGATGCCCTTGGCCATCCCCGGCTGCCCCAATTGATCCAGCGTGCCCAGGTATTTTCGAGGGACCCCCAGCAACTCCCGCACCATCTCCGGGTCGATCCGTTCCGGCGGTTTCTTCTTCAGCAGTTTCCCGGCCGCCACCTTGCGGCAGGCCTCATCCAGCACCGCCTCCAGGATCGCCACTCCGGCCTCGTGCGCGTATTCCTTCACCAGCACCGTCGCCGCATCCGCCTCCAGGTCAAAATCGGCGGCCGCCAGCCCGTGCTTCTCTAGCAGCGCCGGCAGGAGTTGCCCCTCCAGCAGTTCCAGCTTGCGCGCCGCCACATAGCCCGTGCACTCCACCGGCAGCACCCTGGTGTAGACCTCCGGCGGCAGGAAATCCAGCGCGTTGGTCGTGATCACGAACAGCACGCTGCTCAGGTCGAACTCCACGTCCAGGAAGCGATCCCGGAACCGCGCCCGTTCGCCGGCGTTGAAGACCAGGTTAATCACCGACAGCCCGTGATCCTCCCAGGTGCGAATCGCCCACTCGACGTTCGCCAGCACCACCACCGCGTCCCGCCGATCTGCTTGCTGCAGAGCATTCACAATCGCCCCCGGCTGCCCCCGCCCGCGTTCCGACATCGCCCCGAACAGCCCGGCGTCGCTGGCCATCAGGCGCAGGTCCACCACCTCCACCGGCCGGCCGATCGCCCCGCCGATCTTGCGTCCCAGCGTTCGTTTTCCGGTCCCCTCCGGGCCCGCCAGCACCGGCACCGGCAGCCGCCCCAGCCCGCCGTTGGTCGGCTCTGAATAGGCCGACGCCAGGAACTCCACCAGCGCCTCCTGCACGAACTCCGGCGTGTAGTGCCCCATCCGTAGCTGCTCGGCCAGCTTCAGCGGATCGACCTTCGTCGCCGGCGCGCCACCCCAGGGCAGGCGCAGCAGGTGATCCAGGTAGTAGTGGGTGTCCACATACTCCAGCGAGGTCGGCTCCATCCCCTGGATGCTCGCTACCCGCGCCCGGGCCGTCGCCGTCGCCTCCTGCGGCAATTCCAGCGTATCCAGGCGTTTCTGTAGATCTTCGGGGCTGAGCGGCAAGGCGCGACCGTATCTGGGAGAGCGAGCCATTAGACTCTTGGGTGGTGCCGCCGAGTATATCGCGGCAACCGGCCTCCCGAGCCTACAAATCGGCGCCCCGTCGCCCCACCAACCCGAGCCCATGACACCACCACGCAAGCCTCTACCCTCCGATTACAGCGGCGGCCGTAAGGTCGAGCGCTTCGAGATCGACTGGTCCGACCCGCGTTTCTCCAGCAAAGAGCCCACCTTCGCCGAGCTCTACGAGGCCCTGCACAACGAAGAGTGCCCGGTTTGCTGGCTGGCCGCCCGCACCGTCAGCCGCTACCTGCGCACCTACTGCGAAGAGAACGTCACCGACGTCGATGTCCGCCAGACCCTGCGCGACGCCAACGGCTACTGCAACCGGCACGCCCACCAACTCCTGGAGGAAATGGACACCCTGGCCGTGTCCATCACCTACGCCGACATTCTCAAGAAGCTGCAGCAGGAATTGCAGGCCGCCGACCCCGGCTACGCGCGCTCCTTCATGCCCACCCCGCTGCGCCGCCTCTGGTACGAGCGTCGCGGCCACCGCGAGGCCCCGGTCTTCTCGATCCCGCGGCCCTGTCCGGCCTGCCGCGAGCAGGACCGCTCCGAGGCCCGCTACGTCTCCGCGCTCACCGCCCACCTCGACGATCCCCTGCTGCTGGACAAGTACCGCTCCGGCAACGGCCTTTGCCTGGTGCACCTCCGTCTGGCCCTGGGCGCGGCTCTCGAACCGGAAACCGTCCGCACCCTCGCCGAGGTCAATCTCAAGGCCTGGGAGAACCTCCAGGTCCACCTGGCCGAGGTCATCCGCAAGGCCGACCACCTGGCCAACGACGAGCGCCTTACCGAAGACGAGCGCAAGGCGCTGTTCGACGTGGTCGACCGCGTCGTCGGACGGCCGAAGATCAGGTAGCGGCGCGCTCGTCCCGCAGCCGAACGTGGGCCCGCAGCACCTCCGCCACGCTCCACCCCTGCGCCACGCAGCCATCCGGCCGGTGCGGCGCGTCGCCGTCGTAGACCTCGCTGATCGACCCCAGCCCGGCCGTGTCCAGCGATCCCAGCAGCCCGTCCAGCACCCCCTCCAACCCCTCCGCCGAGCCGAACGCGTGCAGGTGCGCGTCTACGTACGCGCCGATCGGCCACGGCCATACCGTCCCCTGGTGATAACCGCCGTCCCGCTCCAGCGGTCCGCCCTCGTAGCGCGCCGCGTAGTCCGGGTGCTGCGGCGACAGCGTCCGCAGCCCGAATTCGGTCAGCAGTTCTTCGCGGACGCGGCGCACGATCGACCGTGCGATCTCCCCGTGCAGCAGCGGGTGGGCCAGCGACAGCGCCAGCAGTTGATTCGGCCGTAGCGCCGGGTCGTCGCCCCGCGGACCGTCCACCACGTCGTACAGGTGCCCCAGCCCGGAATCCCAGAACCGCGCCCGGAACGACACCGCCACCCGGTCGGCCTTCTCGCGGGTCCGCCGCGAGTTCAGCCCCACCCGCTCCAGCCACTCCTCCAGCGAGCGCAGCGCCGAATACCAGAGCGCGTTTATCTCCACCGCCTTGCCGATCCGCGGCGTCACCACCCAGTCGCCGACCTTGGCGTCCATCCAGGTCAACTGCACCCCCGGCTCGCCGGCCCGCAGCAACCCGTCCTCCGGGTCCACCCCGATGCCGTAGCGGGTCCCGCGGTCGTGCTCCTCGACCACGCTCACCATCTTCATCAGCAGGCTGTCCAGCAGGGTGTAGTCGGCGGTCGCCTCCAGGTAGCGGGCCACCGCCTCGAACCACCACAGCGTCGCCGCCAGCCACACCGCGGCCACCAGCAGCACGCC
>CAYYTN010000139.1:2858-6964 GCA_964474495.1 uncultured Chloroflexota bacterium | reverse complement strand
GGCGCCCTCGTAGTCCTGGCTGTAGAGATCGATGTAGTGGTCGGGCGGGTCCCAGGGCTCGTGGGGATCGAAGGAATCGACCCAGAGGAAGAAGTTGTCGTGGCCGGCGTTGCGCTCCAGCCAGTCGCACGCCGCCTGCATAACTCGGGGGGCGTCTTTCTCGGCTTCGGTGCGGCGATAAGTCGCGCCCCGGTGGTAGAGCGCCAGGTGCTCGTCGCTGTTGAACTTCTCCCGGTACGGCAGCGCCAGTTCCTGGAAATAGTCGGTCTTCCAGCGGTCGATCTCGGCCCCGCGGACCATCTCCCAGGCGTGAAAAGGCCGGTCGAAGCCGTACCCGTAGTTGATGAGGTGCGGGGTGCTGAGGATCAGCATCGAGACGTAGTCGTTCTGGCGCATGACTTCGGGCAGGGTCAGGGCGTCCCACTCCAGCGGCAGCCAGCCGTGGAACGGCGCGCCGAACCGGCCTTTCAGCAGATCGTGGCGGATCGGCACCGTCGGGTACGACCCGGCGTAGCTGCGGTCGAAGACGGCGCTCTCGGCGGCGAATTGATCCAGCACCGGGGTGTGGATGACATCGTTGCCGTTGACGCCCAGGCAGTCGTAGCGCCAGGTGTCGTTCATGATTACGACGACGTTCATGCTGCGCCTCGCTCTTTTGCTTGAGTTAGCCCAGGTGCTTCCGGGCGACCTCGCCGAAGCGGGCCGCGCTGGCGTCGATCTCAGCATCGTCGGACAAGACGGTCACGCCGAACTGGGTGCCAAGCCCGGGATCGGCGACGCCGATACTGATGTTGATCGAGCGGCGCAGCAGGTCGTCGGTCTGCGGCAGCATGCCCTGGTGGTATTCCACGTTCCCGCCGCGCTCCAGGTAGAGCGGGTGGTTCCACGGGGTCCGGTCGCCCCAGACCATGCGCTGGTTCATGAAATGGTCCATGTTGCCGTAGACGTGCCAGGCGCTGTCGTCGACGACGTCGGTGCCCAGTTCGGCGGCCACCGCGCGGGCGATCTTCTCGTCCGGGAACACCGCCCCCAGCACCGTGCCGCATTCCCCATCCTCATCGGTGATGTCGCGGTACTCGAGTCCCGCGATGTCACCGATCGCCTCCCGGTAGCGGCGCTTGTTGGCGCGGAGGCGCTCCAGGATTGAATCCAGTTTCCGAAGCTGCGCCAGCAAAACGGCCGCCTGCAACTCGGTGTACTTCATGTCGTAGCCGATGATCGGGTTCTCGCCGATCTTCGAGCGGTCGCCGCCGGGGGCATAGCCCTGGTCGTGAATCGCATAGCAGCGTTCGTAGACCCCTTCGTCGTCTGTAATCAGCATGCCGCCCTCGGCCGAGGTGATGGGCTTGTAGGTGTTGAAACTGAAGGCCCCGGTGTGCCCGTAGGTGCCGACCGCCTTGCCCTTGTAAACGGCCCCGCAGGCCTGGCAGCAGTCCTCGATCATGTAGATGTCGTGGCGGTCGGCGATGGCGCGGAGTTCGTCCAGGCGGGCCGGGTTGCCGAGCATATTCACCGGCATGATCGCCTTCGTTCGCGGCGTGATCTTGGCCTCGGCATCGGCCGGGTCGAGGTTGAAGGTCTGGTCGATCTCGGCGAGGACCGGAACCGCGAAGGCCCAGAGGACCGACGAGTAGGTGCCGATGAACCCGTAGCCGGGGACGATGACTTCGTCGCCGGGGCCGATGCCGAGCGCCGCCACCGACGCGAACAGCGCCGACGTGCCCGAGTTCAGCGCCAGCGCGTGATCCGCACCGGTCCGCTCGGCGAACATCTTCTCGGCTTCATACACCTTGCCCTGGAAGCGAGCATCGCGCCGGCCGGCCAGGGTGACGCTGTGGCGGAACAGGTAGCCCTCGCGCAGCAGCGCCGTGACCTCTTCAATCTCCTCGTCTCCGATGAATTCCATTCCCGGTCCGGGCATCAGAGCCTCCAGTCGCGAGCGAAGTTTCTTGAGTCGCGGGACGCGCGGTGGCGCAAACCCGGCGAGGGATGCAGCATGCCAGTCGCTCGGGGGGCACCGCAAGCCGGGGCGCCGGGCGGCGGTCGCGACGCTGCTACCGTAGGATCGCCGCGGGAGAAGACAGCGCCGATCGCGCCGGAGGGATGCCGCATGAAACTGGCCGTCCAGGACAACCTGGTTCCCGGTGCGACTCCGGCCGAGAAACTGGCCAACGTGGCGGCCTGCGGGATCGAGGCGATCGAGCCCTGGTTCTCGTTTGTCGAGCAGGCGGGCGCGGAGTTCGCGCCGGCGCTGCGCGATTCGCCGGTGCGGGTGCTGAGCGTCTGTGACGACCCGCGACGCTACCTGGGAATCCGTGACGATACCCACGCGGAACGACTGGCGGAGGCGCTTCGAGCCCTCGACCGCTATGCGGAACTGGGCGCGGAGACGGTCATCTCGATCGGCGTGTTCGGGCCGGCGCAGGAAGGGCACTCCCCCGACGCCGAGGCCGACACCTATGTCGAGGTCCTGCGGCGGCTGGGCGAGCACTGCGCGCCCGCCGGGATCACACTGGTGATCGAGTGCCTGAACCGCTACGAGACCCACTTCATCAACACCCTTGCCCAGGGCAGCGCAATCGCCCGCCGGGTCGATCTGCCGAACGTGAAGATCATGGCCGATCTCTTCCACATGAACCTGGAGGAGGCGGACATGGTCGAATCCATGCGGGCGGCCGGCGATCTCCTGGCCCACGTCCACCTTGCCGATTCCAACCGCTTCGTCCCCGGGTGCGGCCACCTGGATTTCGCCCCCGGGCTCGCCTACCTGCAGGAATCCGGCTACGACGGCGTGCTGGCGATGGAATGTTGCCTGGGGCCGCGCTGGCAACTGCTGGGCCATCACGGGGCGGACTTCGTGGCGGAGATCAGCTCGGCGGCGGCGTTTATCCGCGGTCTGCTAGCCGGCTAGCCGCTTCCCGGTCGGCGAGCACCCGGAAACCCGGGTGATCGCACAGGTGCGAGGCCGGCAGATCGTCGGAGACGCCGTCCTCCAGGGCCCGCCGCAGGATCCCGGCTTTCTCGATGCCGGTGACCAGCATGAGCAGCTCGCGAGCGTCGCGGATGGTGGCGATGCCGGCGGTCACCCCCCGGGTTGGCACCACGACGCCGGGGGCCCAATAGGCGGCGTTGGCGGCGACGGTCTCGGGAGATAGATCCACCACCCGGGTACGTGAGTCGCCCCGCGCCGGGGGTTCGTTGAAGCCGACGTGCCCGTTGTTGCCCAGGCCCAGGATCGCCAGGTCGAGTCCGCCGGCGCGCGCGATCGCGTCCTCAAACATCGCGGTCTCCTGCGGATCGGCCGCGTCGCCGCGCACCCGGGTCAATTGCTCCGGCCGCATCCCCGCCGGATCGAGCAGGTCCCGACGCAGCCAGCCGTAGAATCCCGGCGCCTCGCCGGACTCGTCCTCGCCCAGGTAGGCATCAAGTTGGAAGAGGCGCACCGCCGACAGGTCGATCGCGCCGGCGCGGGCCATCTCCGCCAGCCGCGCATACGTCCCCTGCGGTGAATTGCCCGTCGCAACCATGATCGCCGCGTCCGGCTTTTCCCGGATCAGCCGGGCGATCCGGTCGGCCGCCGCCATGCTGACCGCCCCGTAGTCGGGCTCGATCGAAAGGTTCATGCGGGGGGTGATGCTCGTTTGGAGATTGATGGAACTGCGGCGCGGCTCGATTGATTCTAGTTCTGATTGGCCGGCCGGTCGCTCAACCACTCCACCGCCGCGAGCAACGCTGGCTCCCGGCTCCGCTCTGTCACAATGATCGCCTTCGTCAGCGACCCACCCCGGGAGCGATTACATGCCCGATCAGCCGAACGTCGACCCGATCGCCCGCGTCCGCGAATTCGTTCTCCGCAACGGACGTCTGCTGGAACGGCGGCAGTTTGAGTTCCATTTCGACGACGGCGACACCGAATCGGTCCTGACGGCGCTGCGTCCCTACCAGAACCCCGACGGCGGATTCGGCAACGCCCTGGAGCCCGACCTGCGCGGTCTCGACAGCCAGCCGGTGCACGCGGTCTTCGCGCTGGAGGTGCTGGACGAGATCGGCGCTTTTGACGATCCGCTGGTGGCGGCGACGCTGGACTGGATGGCGTCGGTGAGCCG
>CAYYTN010000139.1:0-2848 GCA_964474495.1 uncultured Chloroflexota bacterium | reverse complement strand
CCCGACGGCGCCGTTCCCTGGGTGCTGCCCGGAGCGGACCGCTACCCGGCGGCGCCCTGGTGGACCGGTCCGCCGACCGATTGGGATGCCCTGATGCCGACCGCCTCGGTGGCCGGGCTGCTGCTAAAACGGGGCGTCGAGCACCCCTGGCTGGCGGGAGCTACCGACTTCTGCTGGCGGGCGGTGGAAGAGATCGCCGACAGCAAAGAGTTCGAGTTCCACCTGCTGCGCCCGGCCGGGACGTTCCTGCGCCATGTCGAAGACCGCGACCGCGCCGAAAGGCACATCGAGCGGATCGGCCGCATCATCCGCGAGCGCGGCCTGGCGGAAAGCTACGAATCCGCCGGGGCCTACGCCAAGACGCCGGTGTCCTGGGCGTCGACTCCGGATTCGGCGTGGCGCGGCATCTTCGAAAAAGCCGAGATCGCGGCGGCCCTGGACGATTTGCTGGCGCGCCAGGAGGACGACGGGACCTGGCCGCTCGGCTTCCCCAACACCAGCGAGGCATCCGAGTTCGAGTGGAAGGCGCAGTTCGCGCTGCGCAACCTGCTCACTCTCCGCGCCTACGGACATCTCTGAGACGGCGAAACGGCAGTCGGCGTGGCACACAATTTCAGTCCATCGAGATGGCGATCCACCATCATCGTGCCCGCCGACATTCTCGATCTGCCCTAGCGGGCGCTCTCGGGTCCTTTGTCGACGAGATCGCGGTAGAAACGCTCGATGCGCCCCGCGTCGAACTCGTCCAGGTCTTCCTACCAACCCCAGGCCAGCAGGGTGTAGGCGGAAGTGACGCGGTCGTACGGCGTGGCGACCAGCTTCACCTCGCCGAACAAGCCGTCGGGGAGGCTCCGGTACAGCTTGCGTAGCTCGTCGGCCCGGTCTCCACAGTCGGCGTCGCAGGGGTAGAGCACGATGATGCCGCCGTGTTCGAGATTGTGGATCCAGGCGCCCTCGGGGACCGGGTCTTCAAAGATTCCGTAGTTGCTGGGATTGGCGTAGTGATCGCCGGAGGAAGGCGGGTAATGGTCGCGGGGGACGATCACGCCCTCGTCGACGTGCTGGGCGCCCTCGATGGGGACCGAGTAACGCTCGGAGACGGCCGCGATGGCCGCGTCGGATTCGGGCGCGGGCTCGCCGAACAGCGAAAACGCCAGGACGATCACCAGCCCGATGCCGCCGCCAATCAGCAGCGTCACCACCAGCCAGGCGGGCGGCCGCCAACCGACGCTGGTCGGCGTGCCACGTTTGCGTCGACGGCGTCTGGCCATGTGCCCCCCGGGACTGAGTGAACTACTGTTTACCGGCGGCGTCCACGGCCAGTGGGCGCGCTCGGCCATCCGGCAATTCTAGCGGCCTCGTTCAAGGCCGCACGAGCGGGATTACCAGCCGATGTCGTAGCGCAGCACCGCGGCGTTGATGATCGTAATCACCCCGGCGACGAGCAACAGCATGAACGAAACCGCCGAGGCGTAGCCCATCTTCAGGTACTCGAAGGCGTTCTGGTACACGAGCACAACCACCGTCAGCGGCCCGGCCCACTCGCTCGTATTGGCACTGCTCTGGGTCATCACGAACACCTGGACAAACATCTGCAGCGCGCCGATGAAGTAGACGATGACCACGAAAAAAGTGGTCGGAGCCAGCAGCGGCAACGTGATCTTCATGAACTGCGAAACCCGACCAGCGCCGTCGATCTCGGCGGATTCGTACAGGTGCGGCGGGATGCCCTGCAGCCCGGCCAGGTAGATGACCATGTTGAGGCCCATGTTCTTCCAGACGCTCATCACGATGATCGAGAGCATGGCGGTGTCGGCGGAGCGCATGAACTTCAGGCGCGGCAGGCCGACCATCTCGAAGAACTCGTTGGCGAGGCCGAAATTCGGCTCGTAGAACCAGAGCCAGATCAGCGATACGGACACGAAGGAACTGACCACCGGCAAGTAGAACGCCGCGCGGAATGTGTAAATCCCGCGGATCGTGCGATTGATCAGCGCGGCCAGCAACAGTGAGGTTATGACCCCCGAAGGCACCGTGCCGAACGCGAACAGCAGCGAGTTGGTCATCGATCGGGAGAAACGGTCGTCGTCGAAGAGCCGCTCGAAATTGGCCAGGCCGATGTACCGCGGCGACGACATCAGGTCGTAGTTGGTAAGGCTGAACCAGAGCGTCCCGATGATCGGGCCGATCACGAAGATCGCGATGAAGATCAGCGATGGGGCGATAAACAGGTAGCCCGCCGCCCCCGTGCTGACCCCGGATCGGGTGGACACCGGCCTTGGCTTCTTAGCTTGTCTCGCGATCGCCATGTCTACACGTCCGATTCCGTGTGGCCCCCCGAACGTCTCCCGCGGACAGTGTATCTACTTTGTACCCACCTTGCCCGCCGGCTCTTCTTGATTCGATCCGGGAGCCGCGCCGGGGCGCCGGCTACGCGCGACTGAATTCCGCGAACTCGGCGAATTTCAGCGAGGGCGCGGAATCGTAGTCGCCTTCCGGGAACTCGACGGTACCGATCGCGCAGGCGAATTTGCGCGGTCCGATGGCCTGGCAGGCCAGCTTTCGGGAGTGCGTCTCCGATTCGAGCGTGAGGCGATCTCCCTCCACGGAGATCAGGATTCGGTCGAATAGTTCGTAGCGGCCGGCCAGCGGAGCCAGTTCCGCCGCCGTGGTAGCCAGCACGGCGCCGTCCCACCGGCGGGCCGCGATCCCGTTGACCTGCACGAACTCCCCCGGTTCCGCCCCGCCCCCCACCGCTCCCACAGACACCGCAACCCCGTCCTCCGTCCTTCCGACCAGGATGTCCGGGCCGTGCGGCGCCAGCTCCAGCCCGACGCCGTTCCAGTTC
>CAYYTN010000138.1:0-6981 GCA_964474495.1 uncultured Chloroflexota bacterium | reverse complement strand
ATTGCCGTCACCACCCACAGCGTCGCCGGCCTGACCGAACTTGATTTCGCCCTGGCGGGCCGCTGTGACGAACTCGTCGGGATCATCGAATAGGCGCGTCCATCCGCAAGAAGCCGGCGACCGTCATACCCTGCCGGCGCGCCCGATCGTCTCCAATGCGCCAGGACCGGGCCCGCGCGGCCCGGCAGCTTCCGGGGCGCGGCGACAAAGAGAAGAAGCCACGATCGCGAGATCGTGGCTTCTTCTTCGAACTTCGTTACTGGTCGCGCCCCGGGGGGGCCGACCGCGGGCCTGGCTAGCCCTTCTTCAGCATCGGCAATCCGGTCCGGGTGTTCTCGGTCACCACGTACCCGGCCGGCAGAGCGTCGAGCGCGTTGTCGCGAACGTCCCCGGCGAAGTAGTAGATCATCTGCTTGCGTCCGCCATTCAGGGTGACTTCTTTCGAATGGAGGTAGTAGGTCTTGCCAGATTTCTCGCTCTGCTGCTCAAACGCCATCTGCGAACTCCTTATGGTTCCCGATTGATGATCTCGAACCGACATGGTCGACTCTGCCAGTGCCCCACTGGTTTGTCTATGGGGACCTTCCCTGTGACAGTATCCGTGTTGGACCCGCCCAATGCAAGTCCTGTCGGGGGCCTTTTTTCAATCTCTCCCCATGAAGATACCGATCGGATTCAATTGGTCGGCCCTGGCTCTTGTTGGATGGCGGCTTGCGACCCGGTTTTGGGGACGCCGACCTGCCGGAACCGGTGGGCACGACAGGACTCGAACCTGTGGCCTCCACGATGTCAACGTGGCGCTCTAACCAGCTGAGCTACGTGCCCGCAACAAGGAAGCAAAACTAGCACAGGGGCTCAGCCCCGACAACAACTGACGGGGTCCGGGCCCATCCGATTCCTAACTCCAGGAAGCTACGGATTGGCGGCCGCCGCATGGGCCCAGGAAGGGGATTCAAGCCGAAATGTCGGTGCCCGGCAATGTGGAGGGTTGCAGCCTTCTCGATCCGCCGCCGTGCTGGCCGGTCGGGGCGATCGAACCCCGATGGCCCGACCCGTGCGAGGTATAGACTGATGATAATAGAAGCGAGAATATACAGGGAGCAGTCGTCAGATTAGTTGTTGAATAGTCTGGTTCAGTTGAGACGCGGCTTGGGCCGCGTGGTGTCCGTAGTCAGATCCCTGGCCCGCATACAGGATTCCGCGTGAAGAATTGATCAACAGGCCCGCCGGCGGCCTCCGCGTGAGCTCCACCAGGCACGCTTCGAGATCCCCGCCCTGCGCCCCGATACCCGGAATCAGCAGCGGCAGGTCGGGCGCGATTTCCCGGACCAGTCCCAGGTCGCCGGGGTGGGTCGCCCCGACCACCAGGCCGCAATTGCCGCGCCGATTCCACTTCGTCGCCAGCGCCGCGACTCGCAGATAGACCGCGTCTTCGCCGTCGCCCTGCACCTCGGGAGAACTCGGGTTGCTCGTACGACACAGTACGAACGCCCCCCGGGACGGCTCCGCCAGGAACGGCTCAATCGCATCAGTGCCCTGGTACGGATTGACCGTCACGGCATCGAAATGGAATTCTTCGAACGCCATACTGGCGTAGCGCTCCGCCGTGTTCCCGATGTCGCCCCATTTGCCGTCGCCGACCAGCAGAGTGTCCGCGGGGAGAAACGTGTGCAGCCGGCTCAGCAGGTCGAAACCGGCGAGGCCCAGCGAGAAGAAGAAGGCCGCGTTCGGCTTATAGGCGGCCGCGTGCTCGGCGGTCGCATCGATGATCGTCCGGACGAATGTCTCGGCCCCGGCCGCGTCGGCCGCGATCCCGTCCGGCATCCGCCCCATGTCGATATCCAGGCCGACCGACACGTAGGCGTCGCGATTCCGGTTGATCCGCCGCAGTCTTTCCGTGAATGGTTTCTCGGGCAACGTGCCTACTCCTTGTCGGCCTCGATGGTACCCCCTGCGCGGTCGATACCTCAAAGCGGAAGGTGCGCTGAAGGCCCGATTCGAGCGGCGTGCAACACCCGCACCCGCTCAAGGAGTTGCGTTTTTACCATAAGTATAAGCCCAGAGCATGAGACCGTATATGCCAATAGGGATATGTAGATACGCAAAAATCATAGAGAAAGAGAGGGGGAAGGATCTCAGGGATAGAAATAAGACATAGACCTACTCTGGGCAACGGAGCGAACCCCGCGATGGGTCCTCTACGGCATTGCTGCCCGGGCGCGCGGTCCGTAAGATATCCCCGTTGGCAGGGCGTTCTGTTTAGTGCTTAGGGAGTAGCCACCGTGGGGTTCTTTGGTAGCAAAAAGGAATCGGATCTGGGAGTGCGGAAGACTGTCAAGGTGCTTCCGCGAGAGACACTTCGAAGCATTTCCGAGCGGGAGTATGGAGACGAGGCGAAGTGGGAAGTCATCTTCAACAAGAACAAATGGCGGTTTGACGGCGCCGACCCCAACACGATCTATCCAGGAATGGACCTCGACATACCTGAGATCGAGCAGGCCTAGCCGGCGAAGCGCCCCGAGGGACTTCCGGGCCTGGGCGGCCGGGCGATGGGGTGAACGGTGGGATCCTGGTGGGCCGAGTGGTGCCGAAGGTCGGGCTCGAACCGACATGAGGTTGCCCTCACTGGTTTTTGAGACCAGCGCGTATACCTATTCCGCCACTTCGGCCGTGGCAGGAGTGGAGGGATTCGAACCCCCGACCTGCGGTTTTGGAGACCGACGCTCTGCCAGCTGAGCTACACTCCTACGGGCCACCCATGGTAGCCAGCAAACCGGGGACCCGGCAACCAGATAGTGCCGTCTACCCATGAAGGCACCGCCCGGTTCAGGCGGCGCGACGGCCCGTCTCCAACGCGCGCCGTCCCGCATCCCGCCGCCGCCACCGGCAGATTCGGCGCCGCTACAGGTTTCGCCGAAGGGACTGGCTCGGTATGCTTAGTGGTTGGTCCGGTGCGACGGCGCCCGAAATTCGCACCGGCCCGGCCGTACCACCGGACCCCGGGTTCCGGCTCCATTGCCGGCCCCTAATTCAGCTTCGATAGGAGAACCCTTGAACGATTCAGCGGAAGAAGAGGCCCGACCAAAAGCCAGTTGGACCAGCGGGTTCGCGGCATACTACGAGGCCCTCACCGGCGATTTCCGCGGTGACGTGCCGATGTATCTCGAAATGGCCAAGCGCCATGAAGGGCCGATTCTTGAGCTGGCCTGCGGCACCGGACGGGTCGCCATCCCCCTGGCCGAAGCCGGATCCACCGTGGTCGGGCTTGACTCGGACCCCGAGATGCTGGCCCTCGCCGAGTCCAAGGCCCGAATGCTTGAGCTGGGTCGCCGCATCTCCTTCGTCAAGGCGGACATGCAAACCTTCAAGATGAAGCAGAAGTTCCCGCTCATCATCGCCGGCGCCAACTCCCTGATTCATCTACTGGACTCCGCCAGCCTACGAAAATGTCTGGAGCGTTGCCGCACCCAGCTGGCCCCCGGCGGCGCCCTCTATATCGCGTTCGAGCCGAGCCCCTACATTGCCGCCGCCGGCAAATACCGTGTCGAACGCGAGCGACCCCGCCAGGTCTTCAACCGCGAAACCGGCGAGACCCTTCTCTACCGGGGAACCACGACCGTCGACCCGAACTTCCAGCTCATCGTCCGGCACCACGAATACGCCAATCCGCGCGCGCCGCACGACGCCACCAAGACCGCCACTTTCAACTATGTCACCCGACCGATATACCCGGGAGAACTGGAAGTGCTGATGGAGGGTGTCGGGCTGGAGATTATCGAGATCTACGGCGACTACGACCTCCGTCCGCTCACCCGCCAGAGCGAAAAGATCGTCTACCGAATCCAGCGGGCCTAGCCGGTTTCCGACCCGCCGCCGTCCCGTCCGCGTAGCGAGTAGCGGTCCGCCCGTTCCCGGTAGGCCGCCACCTGCCGCCGCTGTTCGCGCTCGTCCCAGCCCAGTCGCCGGCCCATGATCGACGCCACCCGGTCGGCCGCGGCCATCCCCTGGTCCTCGTCGATCAACAGGCAGCGTAGGCGCTGGCCCAGGAAGTCCGACAACCGCACCGCCATCTCCCGATCGACCGAGTATTCAATCTCCGCCTCCACGTACGGCCGGCCCGGCAGAATCGGCCGCGCATCGCCACCGTCCGCCCGGCCCGACAGCAAACTCGCGTCGGCGCCATATGCCCACTCCAGGTAGTCGGCGTCCTCCAGACCGCTGACGCCGCTCCCGCCTTCGACCGGGGCATCATCAATGCGCCGATTTAGCGGAATATGTTCCGTCCCGGCGCCCTCGGCCGGGAGCTCCACGCCGTTCTCGGCCAGGTCCCGGATCACCGCGTCCACAACCTTCCGGGCGATCGGACGATACGTGGTCAGCTTTCCGCCCCCCACCGCCAGGACCCCGGACGGTGTATGGATCAGCCGTTCCCGGCGGGACAGATCCTCCACGCCCTTGCCGGGTTCCGCGATCAGCGGCCGCAGCCCCGCCTGGGCCGCCACGACGTCCGCCCGCCCCAGCCCGGCCCCGGGAAAATGGTGATTCGCCACCTCCAGCAGGTAGTCCACATCCGCCATTTCGAACGCCGGATGCACCAGGTCGCCCACGTAGGGGCTGTCCGTCGTGCTTATCAGCGTCCGGTGATGCCAGGGAATCGCGAAAACCAGCCGCCCATCGGCCGGCGCCGTCATTGCGATCGCCGCGCCGGCGGGCAGCCGGTCGCCCGGCACCACGATGTTCACGCCGCGGGCCGGCCGCAGGTTGTGGGCAAGCTCCGGATCGTCCAGCGCCAGCAATTCGTCCAGCCAGACTCCGCCCGCCAGCACAACCTTGCGGGCCCT
This sequence comes from uncultured Chloroflexota bacterium, assembly GCA_964474495.1. Taxonomy (GTDB): domain Bacteria; phylum Chloroflexota; class UBA11872; order UBA11872; family VXNJ01; genus JASLPR01. The sequence goes on along the minus strand of CAYYTN010000138.1, from coordinate 2,140 downwards.
GATTTGAAACTCGCGATCCGTCAGGGCATCGCGGACCGTGGCCGCCCTGGTGCGTCCATTCCGTCGATGCAGGGCCGTCACCGGCGCGTGATTCACCAGCACCGCGCCCAGCGACGCCGCCACCTTCGCCACCTGGACGGTCAGCCGCGCGTCGTCGGTCACCGCGTCGGAATAGCGGTAGGCGGCGTCCAGCCCGGTGGTCCGTAATCCCGGCACGGTCGACTCGACCTCGGCGCGCCGCAGCCGTCGGTGGCGGGCCCTATTGCCGAAGCCGGCAATCACGTCGTACAACGTCAGCCCAACCCGATAGCGCAGGCTCTCCCAGGCGCCGCCGTATACCGGCAGCACGAACGGCAGCGAACTCACCAGGCCCGGCGCCAGTTCCTGCAGCCGGCGACGCTCCACGCTCGCCTCCCGGACCAGGCCTATCTGCCCGTGCCGCAGGTAGCGCAGCCCGCCGTGGATCAACTTGCTTGAGCGGCTGCTCGTACCCGACGCGAAGTCCCGGGCCTCCACCAGCGCCGTGGTCAGGCCGCGGGCCGCCGCGTCCAGCGCGATCCCGCAGCCGGTGATCCCGCCGCCGACCACCAGCAGGTCAAACTCGTCACTCGCCAGCTCGGCCAGGCGCTCGTCGCGCGGCCCCAGCGACAGCTCCGTCTGCCGCCGGCGCACCCGATCCGGTCTCGTTGGCACTGCTTGAAACTCCGTGCTTCCCTAGTTGCCCGGCCGCGATCCCGTCCGGGAATCCTCCGGGCAAGATGTTACTCACGTTCGCGCCATCGGTGGAATCTCGGCGCTCCACGGCTCGTCCGGGCCGCCCAATCGACCCGGTCCCGCGGCTCCGCCGGCGCTCCCGGCCCGGCGAAGATTGCCCTTCGACCCCGTTTGGCACTGTAGAATCACAGTCCGTTATCGTTGCCGTCCCGCGGGGACAGGCCAACCCGGCGACCCCGGTCGCGAGGTTGTTCTGGGGGCCTCGTGGGTCCATCCCCGGCAGTGGCCGCCCTGGGGCAACGGCGCGGACCCATTTATGCGAGTACTCACCTACAACATCCTCGAAGGCGCCGAGACGTCTTTCGCCGGTCACGACGATCGTTTTGAGCTGGTTGCGCAAACCGTCCGCGAATCCGGCGCCGACGTTGTGGCCCTGCAGGAGTGCACCAACTGGGAGAAGGACGACAGCCGCCTCCTGCACGAGTTCGAGAAGGCCGTCGAGATGCGCGGCGCCATGGTCATCACCGAAGGCTTCCCCGTCGCGGTCATGATCCGTCCGGACCTCAACATCATCAGCGCCAGCGCCACCACCGAGGGGTTCTGGCACGGCGTGCTCGATGTCCTCACCGCCGACGAACAGGGGCAGCAGACTCGTTTCCTCGCCGCCCACCTGCATCCGCGCAACCCGGCCAAGAAGCTCGCCGAGATGCGCAGCGTCCTGCGCCACCACCACCTCAACGAGCGCACCGTCTTGATGGGCGACTTCAATACCCTCAGCCACCTGGACGGCCTGGTCGCCGAGGACCTCGCCGAGCCCACCTTCATCCGGCATTCAGTCGACGGCGCGCTCGACTTCCGGGTCACCGAGTTCCTTGAGGCCTCCGGCTTCATCGACACCTTCATCGCCACCAACCCCGACGGACCGCTCACCACCATCCCGACCCCCGGCGCCGCCGCTTCCGACTTCACCCCGGCCCGGATGGACTACATCTTTGCGTCGCCGGTGCTGGCCGACTCGGTCATCTCGACCCGCCTGATCGACAACCAGAACACCCGCGTCGCCTCCGACCATTTCCCCCTGCTGCTCGAACTCCAGGATCCCACCTAGCGCAGCCCCCCGATTCCGGTTGCTGGAAGCGGTCAGCCGTCCTCGCCGCTCAGGTCCTCCCCAGGCTCCGGCAAATCGATCATTCCGGTCTGCCCTCTCCCCGCTCCCGCGAGTTACGAGTCGACCCGTTCAATAAGCCCCCGGTTCGGTGGCTTGCGCTCCCCGAGAACGCTCCAGGTGGTATAAAGGGGCCGCCAACGGACGGCCCTCGGATGGACCGGCGATGGTAGTTGGCAACACCCAGCGCAGGCGCGCTGGAATCAGCAAGGGGTAGAGTAGATGCGCGTATTGAGCGAACTCAGCCGGCGAAAGCTGCTG
>CAYYTN010000137.1:0-7011 GCA_964474495.1 uncultured Chloroflexota bacterium | reverse complement strand
CCAGCGGATCGTCCCGCCATTCCCGCGGCGCCGGCGCCGGCACTTTCGCCATGTCCACCCGCTCCCGGTACCCGGCCGGCGGCGCGAACGGCGAGTGCGGCTGCACGTAGCTGATGTGCGCCAGCAGCGGCTGGTCCACCGCCGCCGTCCCGATGAAGTCCACCGCGTGTCCGGTTATCCATTCCGTCTGCGACAGCTCCGCCGGAAACGGCAACTCATACACCCCGCGCATTGGGGGCGACCCCGCCATCTCCGCCCGCAGGTCCTCGCCGTCCGGGCCGTACGCGGCGTACTCCGGTATCTCCCGTGCCCAGATGGTGCTGTAGACCGCCGGGGCGTGCTCCGGATGCTCGCGGCGGATCCAGTTCAGCCACTCGCCGCCGCGGCCGTCCTCGGTTACGTGCTGCACGTCGAACCCGTAGGGCCGGTAGTCGGGATGCAGGCTGGAGTAGTGCGGGTGGAAATGCACCTTGCCCAGGGCGCCGGTCCGGTAGCCGGCCTCCTGCAACGCCCGCATGAAGGTCGGCACCGACCCGTCCAGGTAGTAGCCGTTCTGGAGGACGCCGTGGCCGCGGGTTGAGAGGCCGGTCGCCAGGGTCGCCCGGGCCGGGCAGCAGAGGGGGTTGCTGCTGACGCAGCGGGTGAAATTGGTCCCCATTTCCGCCAGCCGGTTGAGGTTCGGCACCGGCGCCGCGCCGGCCCGCGCCGCTTCCAGCCACTTCGCCGCCAGTTGATCGAGCATGAAGAACACGATGTCCGGTCCCGTCGTCCCGCCGTTCGCCACGTTGGTCACTCCCACTCGTACTGCGTTGGTGGCGGATTCTAAGCGAATCCCGCCTTCACCTTGCCCCACCGCGCCCGGCGGCGCAGAATCGAAGCGACGATGTCCTAACCCGGCGGCCACATGTCCCACGATCCCCGCTTCGACCGCGCCTTCGAAATCATCGACGAGCTCAACCGGCAGGACCCGACGGCGATCGAGATCGGCGGCGAATCGGTGCCGCGCGAGCTGGCCCATTCCCGGCTGATGACCGATTGGGTCCTGCGCCTCCAGCCGGATGCGAGTGCCGAGTTGCTGCTGGCCGCCCGGGCCCACCACCTGCGCCGCTGGCAGGTTCCGCGCGATTCCGAGCCGGCCGGCCGTTCCGGCTACCTGCGCTGGCGCGCCGGATTGCAGGAGTTCCACGCCGCCGGGGCCGCCCGCGCGCTCGCCGAGGCCGGCTACGACGAAGCCACCACCGACCGCGTCGGCGCGATCATCCGCAAGCACGACCTCCGCCGCGATCCCGAGGTGCAGGTCCTCGAAGACGCCCTCTGCCTGGTCTTTCTGGAGACCGGTTTCGCCGCGCTGCGCGCGAAGCAGGGCGACGAGCAAACCGCCGAGATCCTGCGCAAGACACTCAAGAAGATGAGCCCCGCCGGCCGGCGGCACGCGTTGCGGCTCGATCTTTCCGAAGCCGACCGGAAGTTTCTGACCGAGATCGCAGCCGGCTGACCGGGTCCGTTCCGGACCTTCTTCACTCCTGTGAGATGGCCCTTTCGTCGCGCGCCGGGATCGTCGCGGAGTTTTATTGTTGAGCTAAACTATCATTTAGCTATACAATTGCCGCTGGCACTTCCCAAACATCAACGACCCGAGCCACACCTCCCCATGACCACCGAAGCACTCCCAAAGCCCCATCTGCCCCACCTCAACCCGGGCGGGCCGGTCAACACCAATCTCCTTCGCGAGCACCGCGACTCCTTCAATCTCGCCCTCGAACCCCTCGGCCCGGCCGAAATCCTGCGCTGGGCCGCCCGCACCTTCGGCGCCCGCGCCGCCCTCTCCTGCTCCTTCGGCGGCCCCTCCGGCATGGTTCTCATCGACCTCATCGCCGCCCAGTCCCTCCCCATCGACGTCTACTCCATCGACACCGGCCTGCTTTTCCCCGAGACCCACGACCTGGCCCGCGAAGTCGAACGCCGATACGGCATCCGCCCCCGGCGCTTCTTCCCCGACCTGACCCTCGCCGAGCACGCCGCCGCCCACGAAGACAAACCCTGGCAGGTCGATCCCGACGCGTGCTGCGCGCGTCGCAAACTCGAACCCAACCGCCGCGCCCTGGCCGGTCGCTCCGCCTGGATCTCCGGTGTCCGCCGCAACCAGTCGACCGCCCGCGCCGAAACTCCGATCCTTTCCTGGAGCGAGAAGTTCAACATCTTCAAGCTGGCTCCGCTCGCTCGCTGGACCGAGGACGAGGTCTGGGATCACATCCGCAAGCACGACGTCCCCTACAACGCGCTTCACGAGCGGGGCATGCCGAGCCTCGGTTGCACCGTCTGCACCGCGATTCCCGACGGCATCGACCCACGTTCCGGGCGCTGGCCCGGCTTTACCAAGACCGAATGCGGCCTTCACATTTAGCTTTCCAGGAGAAGCAACCATGATCGCCCTCGAAAACCGCACTCCGCACCCCGGCCTGACCATCTGGCTGACCGGCCTCTCCGGCGCCGGCAAGACCACCATCGCCGACCGCCTCGAACTCGAACTGTCCGCCCGCGGCCGGCGGGTCGAAAAGCTCGATGGCGACGTCGTCCGCCAACACCTCAGCAAGGGACTCGGCTTCAGCAAGGAAGACCGCGACGAAAACGTCCGCCGCATCGGCTGGGTCGCCCACCGCCTCACCCATCACGGCGCCACCGTCATCGCCTCGGTCATCTCGCCCTACCGCGACATCCGCGCCGAGGCTCGCGACCTGATCGGCGACTTCTTCGAGATTTATGTCAAGTGCCCGCTCGATGTCCTGGTCCGCCGCGATCCCAAGGGGCTGTACGCTAAGGCTCTCTCCGGCGAGATTCCGAACTTCACCGGAGTGTCCGATCCGTACGAGGAACCGCTGTTCCCCGAACTGACCCTGGAGACCGCCAACGAAACCGTCGAGCAGAGCGTCGATCGCATCATCGCGCGCCTGGAAGAGACCGGCCTCCTGGTCGAGCCCGCCGCCGCCGTCGCATGACCGTGGCCGCTAGCTCCGTGCCCATCGCCGGGCCCATCGCTCCCCACGGCGGACTGCTGCTGAATCGAACCCTATCCGGCGATGCCGCCGCTCTCCACGCCGAGGCCGCCGCGCTCCCATCCCTGACCCTGCGCCCCGGCGAACTCAACGACCTGGAACTCATCGCGGTCGGCGCGCTCTCGCCGCTCGCCGGCTTCATGATCGGCGCCGACTACGAATCGGTCCTCACCGACATGCGGCTTGCCGGCGGGGCCGTCTTCCCGCTCCCGGTCACCCTCTCGGCCCCGCCCGACCTGGCCGCCCGGTTGTCGCCCGGCGACCGCCTGGCCCTGCGCGATCCCGCCGGTGAACCGCGCGGCGTCCTCGATGTCGCAGACATCTACGAGCACGACCGCGAACGTGAGGCCGAACTGGTCTTCCTAACCACCGACCGCGGCCATCCCGGCGTCGCCAATCTGGATCGCCGCCACGACACTCTGCTCGGCGGCGACGTCCGCGTCCCGGTCCGGCCCGATCCCTACGGCGGCGACCATCTGCTCCCGGCGGTCTCCCGCGCCCGATTTGACGAACTCGGCTGGCGCACCGTCGTCGCGTTCCAGACCCGCAACCCGATGCACCGCGCCCACGAGCACCTGCTGCACGTCGCGCTCGAATCGGCCGACGGCCTTTTCGTCCACCCGCTGGTCGGCGAAACCAAGCCCGGCGACGTGCCCGCCGACGTGCGGATGGAGTGCTACCGGGTATTGCTGGACCGCTACTTCCCGGCCGACCGGGTGGTGCTCGGGGTCCTGCCGGCGGCGATGCGCTACGCCGGTCCCCGCGAGGCCGTGTTCCACGCGATCATGCGTCAGAACTACGGCTGCACGCACTTCATCGTCGGCCGCGACCACGCCGGCGTCGGCGACTACTACGGCCCCTTCGACGCCCAGCGCATCTTCGACCAATTCTCCACCGACGACCTGGCCATCCAGCCGGTGCCGTTCGATTTCGCCTACTACTGCAACGCCTGCGGCGACACGATCTTTGGGGCCGACTGCCCCCATGACAAGTCCGAGCACGTCTTCCTGAGCGGCACCCGGGTCCGCGAGATGCTGGAGGCCGGCGAAGCCCTCCCGCCCGAGTTCACTCGACCCGAAGTGGCCGAAGTCCTCGGCCGCGCCTACTCCCAGTAGCCGCCTAGTCCGGCAGCGAATCCAGCTCCGCCGCGTCCAGCGCAACGTGCTTGCCCACCACCTCCCGGACCAGCTTGCGCGCCGCCGGCCGGCCCTGGCTCGCCAGGGTCTCCAGCAGTCCCGCCGCGGTCAGTTCGCGCCAGATGCGTACCCGTTGCCGGAAGTCCTCCGTCACCCCCATCAGCATCGCCCGGACCGCCGCGAAGAACTCCAGGTGCTCCGCGTAGCCGTCGTCCAGCAGCTTCTGTATGCGATCCCGCAGCGCCGAAGCGAAGGCCGGACTGGCCCCGCCGGTGGTCACGGCCACGGTGATATCGCCGGCCCGCGCCAGGGCCATGGCGATGAAATCCGACTCGCCGGCGTCGTCCACCACGTTCACGGTCGCTCCGGCCGCCCGGGCGTCGCGGGCGACGCGGCGGTTCAGGTCCTCGTTATCGGTCGCCGCCACGACCAGCCCGGCCCCGCTGACCGTTTCCTCGGTGTAGGCCTTCCGCTGGATTTCCACGTCGCCGATGGCTTCCATCTCAGCCAGCCCTTCGGTCACCTTCGGGCTCACGATCAGCGGCGCCACCCCGAAACTCGCCATCACCCCGGCCTTGAACTCCGCCTCGCGGCCGCCCCCCACCACCACACAGCCCCGGCCGGCCACCCGCGCCAGGTTCAACGCCACCGGCAGGTAGCGCTGCCGCTCACTCACCCGCGCCGCTCCCGCCGAATGCCGCCAGCTTCGCCATCGCCCGGCCTTTCATCCCGACCCGACCCGGCGGCCGGACCTATAATCCGCTGCACAAGTCTGCGGGAGGCCCGCACCACCCCGCAACTGCCCGTCCGGCCGCGCCCGGCCCCAGCAATCGCCCGCCAATCCCGGAGCCTCATGCCCGCAGCCCTTCGCATCGGCACCCGCGCCAGCCCGCTGGCCCGCATCCAGACGGACGCCGTCCGCGACGCGCTGGCCGGGCATCATCCCGACCTGGCGCTGGAGACGGTCCTCATCTCGACCGCCGGCGATCGGCGTCCCGACGTCCCGATCCACGAGGCCGGGGAGACCGGCTTCTTCACCAGTTCGATCCAGCAGGCGCTGCTGGACGGCGAGATCGACCTGGCCGTCCACAGTTTCAAGGACCTGCCGATCGCGGAACCGGCCGGGCTCGTGGTCGCCGCCGTTCCCGAGCGCGCCGACCCGCGCGACGTCCTCATTTCCCGCGCCGGCCGGCCTTTGTCCGAACTTCCGGCCGGCGCCCGGATTGGCACCAGCAGCATCCGTCGCGCCGAGCAGGTCCGCACCGTGCGGCCCGATCTGGAGCCGGCGCCGATCCGCGGCAACGTCGCGACGCGCCTGGCGAAACTAGACGCCGGTGAGTTCGACGCCATCGTCCTGGCCGCCGCCGGCCTGATCCGCCTCGGGCTCGAAGACCGCGTCACCGAATGGTTCGCCGCGCCGGCCTTCCTCCCCGCCCCGGGCCAGGGGGCGCTGGCCGTCGAGATACGGGAAGACGATTCCCGCGCCGGCGCCGCCGTCGCTGTCCTGGACGACCCCGACCTGCACGCCGCCGTCGACGCCGAGCGCGGGCTCCTGGCCGCGTCCGGGGGCGGCTGCAACGCCCCGTTCGGCGCCCTGGCCGAGGTCCGCGACGGGGTGCTGCACCTGGCGGCCGGCCGCTACGGCGACGCGACCCTCACCATCGAATTCAGCGGCCCGCGCGACGACCCGGCCGGGCTGGGCCTTCGCGCCGCGCGCCACCTCCAGAACGGCCACGCCGATGGCTGAGGCCAAACCGGGCACTGTCTACCTGGTGGGCGCCGGCCCCGGCGACCCGGGCCTGCTGACGCTGCGCGGCCACGACCTGCTGCGCAGCGTCGATATCGTCCTCCCCGACTCGCTGGTGTCCGAGGAGGTCATCGCCCTCATCGATGGACCGGAGATCATCCCGGTCGGCAAGCGCCACGGCAGCGACTCGGTCTCCCAGGACGACATCAACCGGCTGCTTGTCCGGCTGGCCCTCGAGGGCAACCGCATTTGCCGGCTCAAGGGCGGCGACCCGATGGTGTTCGGCCGTATCGGCGAAGAACTGCGCGCGCTCATCGACGCCGGAGTACCGTACGAAATTGTGCCCGGCATCTCCAGCGCCACCGCCGCCCCGGCCTACGCCGGCATCCCGCTGACGATGCGCGGGCTCAGCGCCGGGTTCGTTTGCGTCACCGGCCGCCGCGCCTCTACCGATGGCTCCCCTGACATCGACTGGCCCGCGCTCGCCGGGCTGAATCAGACGCTGGTGATCTTGATGGCGGCCACCCGCATCGAGCACATCACCGACTCGCTCCTCGAGGCCGGCATGCCGGCTGAAACTCCCGTCGCCCTGATCGAGCAGGCCACCCTGCCGGGGCAACGGACGCTGGTGGCCACGGTGGCCGACATCGCCGCCCGGGCCAGGGCCGCCGGAGTCATGACGCCGGCCACGCTGGTGGTCGGGCCGGCGGTGGCCGAGTCCGGCGAATTCGCCTGGCGCTCGGCGCTGCCGCTCTCCGGCCGGCGCGTCCTGCTCACCACTCCACCGCCGGCAACCGCCGGGCTCGGCGCTCTGCTGCGGGCCGCCGGGGCCAGCGTCGTCGCCCTGCCGGCCATCCGGATCGAGCCTCTCGCCGACGGCGCCGACTTTGCCAGCACCCTGGAGGAAAGACTCGAAGCGTCCGATTGGGCGGTGTTCGCCAGCGGCAGCGCCGTCGAGGCCGTCTTCGCCGCGCTCGAAACGCTGGGCCGCGACGCCCGCGCCTTCGGCGGCATCCACATCGCGGCGCTTGGCACCGGCACCGCGCTGGCACTCGAGACCCGGGGGATCAACCCG
>CAYYTN010000136.1:4086-7049 GCA_964474495.1 uncultured Chloroflexota bacterium | reverse complement strand
GCCGAAATACCTCTTAATCAGTAGGTTGTGGGTTCGATTCCCACTCGGGTCACCAGCGGCCAGTCCACAGGGAAGATGTACCCGATAACTGAGAATCCGGCACTGGTGTCCCGCCCCTAGGCAACCGACGAACCCGGGCAACAGTTTGCCCCTGGACCAGAGCAACGTCAGACTGCCGCGCGATTCGGCATGGTAAGGGCGGCGGCCCCCTATGCGCGATTACGGAGCCTGCGTACCACTTCGTGTTGGCTCTTGAAACGGTAGATCCAAACTTCGACCTCCTGGGGATAGTTCCCGAAATCACATCGGGCACCGTAGGATTCGCGATCAGCGGCCCCTGCCATGCACTCGGATTGCCTCCAATAGTCGGGGTTCGGATCGCACATGCCCCCCGGCGCCTCGTTTAGCCGCACGGCGGTCCCCGTTTGACGCTACGCTTACTACGCGCGAACCTACGCGCGAGCAAATGCCCCTTCGCTCGCTTGGAAAAGGCAGGCCACGGTGGACAACGTACGCCTCGATCAACTGATGGACGAAGTTCGGAGACGGCTCCGCCAGGGAGATCGCCTCGGAGCTTCGTCGTTGCTGCTTCGCGATGAAAGCCGAGACATTTCGGATTGGCTTGCGACACTCGCGCCCGCCGACGTGCGACGCTTGCTGGCCGACTCGAACGAGGCCGCTGCCGCGGATCTGTTGTCGCACCTCGACCCTGAAGTTGCGGGGCGATGGCTCCTGGAGGTCGACCAGAACGCCGCGGCGCGAATCCTCGATCGCCTACCAGCCGACCAGGCGATCAGAATCCTCGAAGACTGCGGGGGGCAGAAGTCCGCGGCGCTCCTCGCTCTCATGGAACATGGTGCTTCCATACGGGCGCAGATGAGCGCATATCCGCCCGGCACGGCTGGTCGGCTCATGTCGCCGGAACCCTTCTCCGTGGCCGCGCACCACACGGCGGCCGAGGCGATCGGATTACTGCGCAGCGCGATCCGCTCCGCGATCGAGGGGACCACCTACTTCCACGTCGTCGACGAACGACATCGTCTCGTCGGCGTGACCAGTGTCAGGCACGTATTGGAGGCAGCACCTGACACCGGGATCGCGGAATTCATGCACAGCGAAGTCATCTCGGTCAGCGCGAACGCCACTTGGGAGCAATGCGAGGTGCTGGTACACCGTCACCACATCCTCAGCTTGCCGGTGGTTGACGAGACGAACCGTTTGATTGGTGTGATCCGGAGCGATCGGCTCGTTCACATGAGGGATGAACGCGTCGGCCTAGATTTGCTCGGCGTACTCGGAGTGACGCGCCTTCGCCCCGCGGAGTCAGTTGCCTCAACCGTCCGCCACCGCCTGCCGTGGTTGATGGTCAATCTCATCACCGTCCTCCTCGCGGCATCCGTCGTCGGCCTGTTCCAGGGGACGATCGAATCCGTGGTCGCCTTGGCGATCTTTCTCCCCGTGCTCGCTGGACACGGAGCCAATACCGGGATGCAGACGGTTGCCGTGATGGTGCGAACGCTCGCGACGGTCGAACTGGGTCATCGCGGCTGGCTTCGAATCATGCGCCACGAGCTTGCCGCAGCGAGTGTGCACGGCATAGTGATAGGTGTGCTCGTCGGGATCGGCGGCGGACTCTGGTCGGGTTCAGCAACATTCGGGCTTGTAGTCGCGAGCGGCGCCCTTGCGGCGACGCTTATGGCGGGTCTCACTGGCACGTTGATCCCGATGGCGCTCCACGCCGTTCGTCAGGATCCTTCAAGCGGTTCCGGGGTTGTGGTGACGACGTTCACAGACATGACGGGATTCTTCGTGATGCTCGGCCTCGGGACCCTGCTGATCGGCCGTCTGGTCTGAGGCGATCGTCACGTCGCGAGCGAAGTTCCCGACGACGCGACCTAGGCTCAAGCTCCCACCACAGCGCGATTGCCCGCGGATCGAAATCGAGGGAAAGCTCGCCAGCGCGGACGCGCGGCGCCACAGTATTGCCTGATCCGGCGACGCGGTCGGTTATGAGTCGCGCGTCCTGGCGCACGATGCTGATCGGCAGCTCGGCGATTGGCAGGAGTCTACACGCTTCGACCGCCACCGCGACTTGGCAACCGTTCCCGCAGGTACGCCAGCCCGTCAAAGAGTTACCGCCATGGACGGACCGCGCATCCGCCGACTCGAGCTGACCCGCCGCCACTGACGCCCTTCGGCGGCGGCTACTGACACTCTCCAAAGTCCCCCAGGTTCCTTCAGATTCGCACCAAGAGCGGACGCGCTTTTCAGACGATAACTGAACCTGATTCGCTCGTACCTCCACCCTGTGTGCCACAGCGCTCAGGCCGAAATACCTCTTAATCAGTAGGTTGTGGGTTCGATTCCCACTCGGGTCACCACCCTTCATCCCCTATGAAGCGCCGATCTTCTTCCTGATTGAGTTGGTGCTGCCAGAGCAACTTCACCGCCGTCTCGTCGAATCTGGCTGGACGACTGCTACGGTGAGACTTGGCCGGGCCGAAAACCAAACTCTCGCCGGTTATCCGCTGCACCGAGCGGCGCACGTATGCCCAGCGGAGATCCAGATCTTCCCAGCGAAGCGCCATCGCCTCGCCGCGCCGCACTCCCGTCCTCACGACAAGGGTCACCGGGACGTTCACGTCGGTCCGGCGGATCGCCCCGAGCCACGCGACGATTCCGTCGAGGCTGTATTCCGCTTCCGCTCTTGGCGGTGCCTCCTAGACCACGTGTGGGTACCTGTATACGATGTCGGAGTTCTCAGCCGTCTTCATTGCGCGACGATCGCCGGTCGGGGAGACTTTCAGGCCGCCGCGCGACTCGCAGGGGCAAGCGAGCCGCGGTCTCAAGAGGAGTATGTGTGAAAGACATCCTTCCCATCACCCCTGAGACCAAGATCGCGGCCCTGTTGAGCCATTACCCGGAGCTCGAAGACCTCCTCATCGGGATGGCGCCGCCCTTCA
>CAYYTN010000136.1:0-4076 GCA_964474495.1 uncultured Chloroflexota bacterium | reverse complement strand
GAAGCTCAAGAACCCGATCCTTCGGAGGACCGTGGCCAAGGTGGCCTCGCTACGGCAAGCAGCGGCTGTGGGGCGGATACCGGTTGAGGGAATGGTCAACGAACTTCGGGGCGCGGTCGGGCAGGAGGCCATTCGCGCCAACCAGAGCGGCGGGGAAGCGTCGTATTTCTCGACCCAGCCGGAGTGGTTTGACGGCGACCGGGTTGTTGAGACCCTTGTCGAGAAGGAGCTTGATTCTGACGTCATGCCGTTGAAGCCCCTTGTGGTTCGCGCCTCCAGACTGCGCGATGGCGAGATCATTGAACTTGTCACGACCTACCTTCCCGCGCCCGGAATCGACATCATGAAACGCAGGGGCTATCAGGCCTGGGCGGTGTAGGAAGAGGGACTGATAAGAACCTACTTCTGCAAGGTTCCCAGCGTCTGAGAGGACCACGCCAAAGCCGACGTAGCTCTCAATTAGTAGCTCGTGGGTTCGATTCCCACTCGGGTCACCAGGGGCCAGCCCGCAGGAGTAGTAGACTCAATCACCGAGATTGCCTCACCGGTGGGACTGCTCTAGACGCACTGACGCTGGTGGTAGCCGTTCGGTCGCCATGCCCATTCGTCCAGGGTATCGCGGGGAATACGTGCTATCGTCCCCGGAGGCGATACGGAGCCGCTGACCGGCTAGCGGAGCCGGTTTTCTGGGGGGGAGTGGCGACAGGCACTGTAGCCGGGGGCAGACGTCGGCTATTGGCGCCCCGCCGTAACCCCGAGGCCCTGTTGTTTCAGGGGTCATTTACACGTCGTTTCTAAATGGAGCTCGGCTTCCACCCGGTTAAATGGGACATGACACACCTCTCCGCAGCCGTGGAGCAACAGTACCCCGGCGGCTCGTCTGATTCTTATCATCGGGGATTGATAGTCATTCCGGGTGCGCCCGTCGCAAATCGGGGACATCAGCCATGGTGAATTGGACTTGAGGCGCAATCTGATCGGCGTCCGGAGACAATTCCTGTCCGGCGTCCACTCAAGAGGCGGGGCGAACGCTCCACCTGGACGGTTACGGCAAAGATCCTCCGATGACTGATAACTCCGTTGACGGCGAAACACCGACCGGGCCACGAAACCCGCGCCGCCCGCGTGAGCTCGTCTACCCCGCCACCCGCGCTCCGTCGAGCCGCATCGAGATGCAGGCGCCCCGGCACTGGACCCGCTTGCTGGGCCCTCACGCCACGCTCGTGCTGGGATTCCTGGCGATCATGCTGGCCGGGGCTCTGATTCTGATGCTCCCATTGGCCAGCGCTTCAGGCCAGGCCACCGGATTCGTGGACGCCCTCTTCACCTCCGCCTCGGCCACCGGCACCCACGGACTGGTCGTCGTCGACACCGGCACCCACTGGAGCATTCTTGGCCAGACCGTCATCATCATCCTGATGGAAATCGGCGGGCTGGGCTTCATGGCCGGCACCATCGTTCTCTTCGTCGCCCTCGGGCGGCAGTTGTCGATCCACCAGCACCAGGTCTTCCAGGAGTCTCTGGTGCTGCGGAAGGCTGGCGGTATCCCCGGTATCGCCCGCCGCTTGCTCGTGTTTACGCTCGCGGTCGAAGGGCCCGGCACCCTGCTTCTCTATCTGCAGTTTCGCGGCGACAGCGCCATTGGTCCTGATCACGCCTGGTGGTACGCGGCCTTTCATGCGGTCAGCGCGTATACGGGCTCCGGACTCGATCTTATGGGCGGATTCCAGAGCTTCCAGGGGCAAGCCCTCCACCCCTTCGTGCTCCTCACCATGCTGGCCATGATCATTCCCGGCGACCTCGGCTTTCTGGTCGTGCTGGACGTACTGCGCAACCGGCGTTTCAGCCGGTTCACTTTGGAGACCAAACTCATCCTCTCGCTCAATTTCGTCCTCTGGCCCGCCGCCGCGATCGGATTCCTGCTCCTGGAATCATCCAATCCGAGCACCCTTGGCGGGATGCCCTTCTGGCATCGCATTCCCAACGCGCTCTTCCAGGGAGTGACGGTGCGAAACGCCGGCTTTTCCACCGTGGATTTCGGACAGGTCGGCACTCTCACCCTCATGTTCTCCGGCGTTTTCATGTTCGTCGGGGCAGCCTCCGCGTCAATGGGCGGCGGGATTAAGGTCAATTCCCTGGGAGTTCTCCTGGCCACCAGTCGGGCCGGTCTGCTCGGTCGACCCAGCGCCGAGGCCTTCGGCCGCACCATCCCCGCGGACAGGGTCTACGTGGCTGTCACTCTGGCCCTGCTCTTCTTCGGCTGGATGATCTTTTCGGCGCCCATCGTCTTCGCCATGCAGATTGTCGATCCCGACGGCCCGACCACCGTCTTCGACACCCAGTCGGCGCTGGGTAATATCGGCCTCTCCACCGGCGTCCCCAGGAACCTGAACGCGCCCGGCAAGCTCTTTATGAGCCTGCTGATGCTCGTCAGTCGCCTGGGACCATTGACCGTTGCACTCGCCCTCCTGCGGCGCGCCCGGCCCGCCAACCGCAAGTACCCGGACGGCGGATTGTGGGTGGGTTAACAGCCTGGTGCTGCTGGGCAATCCCGACATCCTGCAGCCCGACATCCTCAACGCCGGCGGACCGAGCGAGGTCAAGCGCATCTACGAGCTGGCCACCACCTGGGACAAGCCGGTCATGCCGCACAGCCCGCAGGCCGGCATCAACTCCATGGCCTCGCTCCACGCCTACGCGACGGTCCAGCACGCCGTCCGCCCGCACGAGTTCTCCACCGAGTTCTCCGGTCCGCTCGACGACCTGGCCGAGCTCTTCGGCGAGGGCGTCTTGCCGGTGGACGGCGACATGATCCTGTCCGACAAACCCGGGCTCGGCATCGAACTCAATGAAGCCGCGGTGGCCCGACTCAGCGAATAGACCCCGGGACGGGGCTCAGCGTTGAACTCAACGAGGCGGTGGTAGGCCGGCTCAGCGAATAGACCCCGGGACGGGGCTCAGCGTTGAACTCAACGAGGCGGCGGCGGCCCGGCTCAGCGACTGGACCCCGGGACGGGGCCCGGGACGGGGTCAGGGACGGAACTTGATGCAGACCGGGGCGGGCAGTTCCAGC
Source organism: uncultured Chloroflexota bacterium (assembly GCA_964474495.1). Lineage (GTDB taxonomy): Bacteria > Chloroflexota > UBA11872 > UBA11872 > VXNJ01 > JASLPR01. The sequence goes on along the minus strand of CAYYTN010000136.1, from coordinate 1,003 downwards.
ACGTCGCCGGTGGGCTCCAGCCCGCCGGACCCAGCGTCCACCGCGAAGGTCACGATGGTCCCGGAGACACTGTTTTCGGCCAGCAGAAACCGGCCGTCCGGCGACAGCGCGAAGTTCCGCGGATTCTCCCCGCGGGTCGATTCACAACCGGCCGGCGTCAGCTCCCCGGTGGCCGCGTCAATCGCGAAGATCGCGATTGAATCGTGCCCGCGGTTGGAGGCGTAAAGGAAGCGCCCGTCGCCGGACACGTGCACGTCGGCCGTGTGGTTTTCCCCTTCCCAACCCTCCGGCAGCGTCGAGATCAGCTGCTTCGGGGAGAGCCGCCCGGAGGCGACGTCGCGGTCGTACACGGCCACCGTCGAGCCCAGCTCGTTCAGCACGTAGGCGCGCTCACCGGCCGGATCGAAATCCATGTGCCGCGGCCCCTGCCCGGGTTCGGCGTGCACCGTCAGCGCCGGGTCGGCGGCCAGCTTCCGCGCCTCGCGATCGATCCGGTAGGCCACGACCTCGTCCATCCCCAGGTCGCACACGTAGGCCCATTGATTGGTACGGTCGAAGGTCACCGAGTGGGCGTGAGCCTCGCCCTGCCGCGCCGCGTCCACCGAAGCGCCCTCGTGCTGGATGAAGTCGCTTCGCTCGCCCAGGTGCCCGTCGGCGCCGATCGGCAGCAGGCACACGCTCCCGCCGCGGTAGTTGGTCGCCACGACAAACGAATCGGTCCCATCAACGGCCAGGTGACACGGTCCCGGGCCGCCGGTCGAAACCCGGTTCAGGAACGTCAACGCGCCGTCGGCGGCGATCGAATACGAGTAGACCCCGCCCTCGCCCTGCGCGTCGGCCGTCTCCGAGACCGCGTAGAGATGCTCGCCGGTGGAATCGAGGGCCAGGAACGATGGTTCTTTGATGCCGCCGGTCACCGCCACCTGCTCCAGCGCCCCCGTCTCCACATCCATTCGACAGGTGTAGATCCCCAGTGCGCCGCGCTTTGAAAACGTCCCGACAA
>CAYYTN010000135.1:0-7050 GCA_964474495.1 uncultured Chloroflexota bacterium | reverse complement strand
TGGTTGAGCCTGGCCGAGGACGACCCGACGATCGGCGCCGTAGTCGCCTCGACCGACCTCGCGTCGCCCGACGCCGGCGCGGTCATCGGTCGCCTGGAGATCTACTCCAAGTTCCGCGGCCTGCGTCTGGCCAGCCAGGACATCCCCGATCCGGACCACCTGGCCCGCGAGGACATCCGCCGCGGGGTGCGCGAATTCGCCGCCCGCGACGACGTCTCGCTGGACCTGCTGCTCAAGATCGACGACCTTAAAGACGTTCCGCGACTGGCCGAGGAGAACCCCGGCCTGCCGATGATCCTGAATCACCTGGCCAAGCCGCAGACTTCCGAGTCCGGCTATTTCATGCCCTGGGCGGAGCAGATCGAACTGCTGGAGCCCTATCCGCAAATCCACTTCAAGATCTCCGGGATGCTGACGGAAGCCGGCCCGGAGCCCTCGGCCGATCTACTACGGCCGGCGGTCCGGTTCATGATCGAGACCTTCGGGTTCGGGCGGCTGATGTGGGGCAGCGACTGGCCGGTGAGCCTGCTGGCCGGATCGTATCGGCACAATCACGAGACCACCGTCGCTGCCATGGGCGCCATGGACGAAGAACAGGCGGCGGCGTTCCTGGGCGGCAACGCAATCGACTTCTACCGCATCGAATAGGCATCAAACCGGGAGGCCCCATGCGCATCGACTGCCACCACCATTACTGGGACGTCACCCCGGAGCGCGAGGCCCGCGTCCGCGCCATGAACCGCGGCAACGACCACATCTGGCTGGCCGACCACGGCCCCGACGAGCTGGCTCCGCAGCTGGCCGCGATCGAGTTCGACAAAACCGTGCTGGTCGAGGCCTGGGACAGCGGCCTGGAGGAGAACCTGCACTGGATGCGGCGCGCCGAGGAACTGGACACGGTGGGCGCGGTGATCGGCTGGGCGAACCCGTTTGCCTCCGACTTCGTCGAGCTGATCGACGCCTACGTCGGCTTCAGCAAGTTCCGCGGCGTGCGCTTTCGGGGCAATTTCGTCCGCGATCCCGATTGGCTCCGCCAGCCGGAGGTCCACGCGGCGGTCGCCGAACTGGCATCGCGGGATGGGTTGTCGCTGGATATGCACCTGGCCAAGCCGTTGTTGACCGAGATCCCGATCCTGGCCGAGGAGAACCCGGGATTTCCGATGAACCTGAACCACTTGGCCAACCCGCAGCTGGACGAGCCGGGCTATTTCGAGCCCTGGGCGGCGCTGATGGAGCCACTGCGGGCGGTGCCCGGGCTGACCTTCAAGCTGTCGGCGATCACCGAGTTCGCCGGCGACAACCCGACCCCGGAACTGCTGCGGCCGGCGGCGCGGTTCATGATCGACACCTACGGCTGCGAGCGCCTGATGTACGGCAGCAACTGGCCGGTCTGCCGCACGGCGATGGAGTACCAGGCGACCTACGAGATGACGATGGCGGCGGTTGGCGAACTGCCGGCGGCCGACCGCGACCGGCTGCTGGGCGGCACGGCGGCGGAGTACTACCGGGTAAGCTAGCACCCGGCACGACGCAACCGAATCGCGCCCCCGGCGCGCAAGAGAGCGCCGGGACGGCTGCGGGGCCGACCGCGCAACTAGCTACCGGGTCAGCCAGCAACCACCGTCACCGCGCAACCCAACCGTGCCCCCGGCGCGCAAGAAACCGCCGGGACGGCGGCGGGGCCGACCGCACGAATAGCTACCGGGTCAGCTAGCACCCACCGCCACCGCGAAACCCAACCGCGCCCCCGGCGCGCAAGAAACCGCCGGGACGGCGGGCTATTTGGGCATCGCCTTCAGGGCGTCATAGGCCGGCTGGCGCAGTGGCGCACCCGGCGGTCATCCGCCCGAAATAGCCGCTGCCGGCGGTCTCCCTATTTGGGCATCGCCTTCAGGGCGTCATAGGCCGGGCGATGGCTGCCGTCCGTACGAAGGACGCCAAAGCCGTACTTCTCGTCGGTCGGGCCGACCACCATTTGGAAGTTCAGGTTCCAGATGAACATGTGGGTGACGTAGGGGTACTCGGCGCGCATCTTCTGGAAGGCCCGCACCAGGAAGGTCGCCTGGTCCTGCTCCGAGTTGTACTGCGAGTACTCGTAGCCGGCCACGATCTCGTTCGCCGGCGTCGAGCTCCAGCCGAACTCGGTGAACCAGATCGGCTTGTTCGGGTCGCCCTGGGACACCATGATCGCCTTCAGTTCCACGAAGCGGGTGAAGAAGAAACTGAGGTGGTTGTTCCAGCCGGGCACGTTGCGGTTGTTGGCCCCGCCCAGAGTGTCGTCGGGGGCGTTGGCGCCGCCGTTGGGGTGCACGCCCAGCGCGTCGAAGTAACTGCCGATGCCCGGGAACTCCTCGTACACCCGCCGGATGTAGGTGGCGTCGTCGATGCCGATGTTGGGATCGTTGACGCCGGTCGGGGTCGGCGCGCCGAACAGCACCGTCACGCTCGAATCGACGGCCTTGATGGCGTTGTAGGCGGCCTGCAGCATCTGTCCGTAGTGGTTGAAGGCGCTGGCGTCCAGGTAGCCCCACTCGTGGAAGAGGTTGGCCTCGTTCCAGACCTCGACGGCCTGGATCTTGCCCGGGTAGCGCTGGAGCAGGGCGGTCATGAACGGCGCGATGTCGGCGGCGTTGGCCGGCGGGCCGTGCGCGACCCCGGGGGCCAGCGACCAGGCCGGCGCCGAGACGACGCTGGCCAGCAGGCTCAGGCCGCGGGCGCTGGCGGCGCTGACAACTTCGTCGTAGGCGGTCCAGTTGAAAACGCCGCGGCTGGTTTCGATTTCGGACCAGCGGAATTGCTGCTTGGTCCAGTTGAAGCCGGCCTCGACGATCTTGTCGGTGGCGGCGCTGGCGCGGCCACCGGTCATGTGGGCCTGCATCCCGTAGCCCACCAGGCCGGAGCCGGCGGGAACGGGGGTGGCGGTGGGAGCCGGGATCGGTGTCGCGGTGGCTCCCGGAACGGCCGTCGGTACGGCGGTCGGCTGCGAAGGCGGCGCGGCGGTCGGGTCGGTGACCTCGTAGCCGGCGCGCGCCTGCTCGACGCTCACCGGTTGCACGGCGGCGCCGGTGAAGATGTTGAATTCCTTCATGAAATCGCCGGTGTTGGCGAGGCAGGCTTCGTTGAGCGGGCAGCCGCCGCCGGCGGCGGTCCAGACCTGGAATACCTGCCGCTGCGAACGCAGCACCTGGACGTTGCCGAAGACCTGGTAGTTGATCGGCAGGCCGTATAGCTCGAGCCAGCTCGATTCGGCCAGGAAGCGGGCCTTGATCGTTGGGTTCTGGTCCAGGATTGAAAGGTGGTTCTGCACGATCGCCTCGAACCCGGCCGGGGTGGTCGGGTCGTAGAGCGAGTCGGCGGCGAGCGCCTGGTGCAGGGGCACCTGGCGTATTTGCGCCATGACGCTGTCCAGCCCCGCCCCGTTGAGCACGTCCATGATGTTGAGGAACTGCACCGCCTGGGTCGACGGGTTCCATTGCATCACGACCTTCTGGAACGCCTGGGTCGTCAATCCCTCGTACGGAAACCGGTGCGAGACCGGGTAGCCGACGTTGCTCAGACCGAGCCGCTGGAAGGTTTCGTAGAAGGTGATCCCGCCGGCGTCGGTGACGGCATAGCCGTTGCCGGTTTCCTGCCCGGTCTGGCGGTAGAAATGGCCACCCGGAATGGCCTCGTCGTCGGGGAGTTCCGCCGCGGTACTGATGGCCACCGTCAGCAGCCCCAGGATCAGCACGCCCGCCAGCACACGAAGGATTCTTGGCACGACGTTGCCTTTCTCTATCTCAGGTTAGGTGATTTCGGGCCCGTCGCCGGCGGTCCGGCCACGCGTCCGTCCGGCCCCCGGGTCTCGCTGTTCCAACGCCGCGAGGGCGCCGGACGTTACCGGGCGAATGTAGGCCGCCACCCTGATGGCGTCAAGACCATTGCCCGGGGCCGGCCGCCTAGTAGAGCGGCGCCGGCCGGCCCTGCAAGGTCGTCGCCAGCGTCAGCTTCTCGCCCAGGCGGTCGACCTCGAACTCGATCGCGTCGCCGACCGGGATCCGCCAGATGGCCTTGCCCAGGTTGTTGCGGGCGTCCAGGTCCTGCCCGTTGACGGTCAGGATCACATCGCCGGGGGCGATCCCGGCGGCCCGGGCGGTGGAGTCGGCCACGACCGAGACGACCAGTGCGCCGCGGTCCACATGCAGCCCCTCGCCGATCCGGATGTCTTCGTTGACCACCGAGTAGCGCAGCCCCAGGTAGCCGTGGTCGGTGCGCCCGTCCTCCACCAGCGCGTCCAGGTGCAGCTTGATGTCCGACATCGCCAGCGCGAACCCGATGCCCTCGGCGCCCTGCTCTTTGCCGGTGTTGATGCCGACGACTTCGCCGGCCAGGTTCACCAGCGGCCCGCCGCTGTTGCCGGAGTTCAGCGAGGCGTCCAGCTGGATCATGTTGATGAGGTCGATGCGGATGTCGCCATCTTCGGTCTGGACCCGGTTCGGGAAGTGGCGGCCGAGCCCGCTGACGATCCCCGATGTCACCGTGCCCTCGAAACTGCGCAGCGGGCTGCCGATGGCCAGCACCTGCTCGCCGACCCGCAGGCGGTCCGAATTGCCCAGCTCCAGCGCGGCGTAGTCACCCGGCGGCGCCCGCAGCACGGCGGTGTCCAGGTAGGGGTCGCGGCCGATCACTTCGGCGTCAAGGAAGGTGCCGTCGAAGAGCACGATGCGCACCTCGTCGCGGCCATGTACGACATGGTTGTTGGTCAGCAGCAGACCGCTGGAATCGAAGAAGAAGCCGGTCCCCGAGGAGAAATCGCTCGGCGGCTGGCCGTCCACCTGGGGCAGGTTGCCGGTTTCCTGGTTCATTACGGTGACCACGGCCGGCAGCGCCGCTGCCGCCACCCGGGTGATGTCGCCCTCGCCAGCGTTCACAACGGCCGTTACCGGCAAGGACTGGGTCACCACCCGCACTTCGTCGGGATACTCGGCCGGAGCCCGGCCGCCGGCCATGTAGCCGGCCACTCCGCCGACTCCGGCGGCGAAGAGCAGCGCGATGCCGATCCACAGATAGAACACCCCGGGCAGCCGGACGGTCCGATCTTCCGGGGGCGGTTCGGGAATGGATGGTGTGGGGGGTGGGAATTGGTTCATGGACTGCCGGGCGCCTCGCTCGCCGTCGCCCAGTTTGCCGCGAGATCCGCCGCCGTTCGGTGGGAAAGCTGACGGTCGAATCCCGGCCTGAATCGACGGGGACTCTAATAGTACCCCCGAAATAGTGCGCCGGGGCGGCCCGGCTGGTTAGCATTAGCCCGGTTTCCGTGCGGTCGTTTCGGCGCCGGCCCGGGACCGCGCACACGACGAACTGAAACTTGGGGGCCACGAGTGACCGCTTTTGCCGACGCCGGATCGATGCTCACCGATCGCCTGACCGACGAACTGTCGGTCGATGTCGACTCGGTGATCGCGCAGATGGAGCGCTTCGTCCACCGCGAGATCAGAGCCGCCGGATTCGATAAGGCGGTGGTGGCGCTTTCCGGTGGGATCGATTCGGCGGTGGTGGCCACGGTGGCGGCGCTGGCCATGGGACCCGACAACGTCCTGGCCGTCATGCTCCCGTACAAGACCAGCACTCCCGGCAGCCGCACCGACGCCGGCGACCTCATCGACCGCCTGGGACTGGAGGCGCTGGAAATCGACATCACGCCGATGGTGGATTCGTTCGCCTCGATGCGACCGGCCGCCGGCGCGCTGCGCATGGGCAACGTCATGGCGCGCTGCCGCATGATCGTCGCCTACGACGTGTCGGCCGAGATCGGCGCGCTCGTCGTCGGCACCTCGAATCGCACCGAGACGCTGCTGGGCTACGGGACGCTGTTCGGCGACGCCGCCTGGGCGATCAACCCGATCGGCCAGCTCTACAAAACCCAGCTGCGCCAGGTGGCCGCCGAGCTCGACATCCCGGAGGCCATCCTGAGCAAGCCGCCCAGCGCCGACCTGTGGGTGGGGCAGAGCGACGAGGAAGAACTCGGCATCTCGTACGACGACGCCGACATGATCCTGCATCTGCTCCAGGACGAGGAGCGGTCGCCGGCGGAGGTGAAGGAGATGGGCGTCGCCGGCGAGGCCGTCGATGGTGTTGTGACGCGGGTGGCGGCGAACGCCTTCAAGAGCAGTCCCGCGCGGGTGGCGGCGCTCGAACTGTAGGCAGCCCCGCTGCCTTTCTTCGTTCGCCCGGTGACCAGGCGGCGCCCCCTGATTGACCGCCCGTGGCGCGGCGCCCAAACTGGACGGCGTACCTCCCCCCACCCCGAAAGGCACCAATTGCCAAAGGTACTGATGGGCCGTCCGATGGCCGAAGACTGGATCCCCGACTACATGCACAAGTTCACCGACGCCGGCTGGGAAGTCGTCGTCAGTGACGCCGCCCCGCCCCTCTCGGCGGAGGATTTCATCGCCGACGCCGCCGGCTGCACAGCGATCATGGCGAACGGCTCGGACACGGTCTCGCGGGCGGTCATCGAGGCCGCCGGCGATTCGCTGAAGGTCATCGCCCGCACGGGCGTCGGCTTCGACAAGGTCGATGTCGATGCCGCCGCCGAGCACGGCGTGGCGGTCACCACCACTCCCGGTTCCAACGGTGAGACGGTGGCCGATTTCACGCTGGGGCTGATGCTGGCCGGCTCGCGGCTGATCCCGCAGCTCGACCGGACGCTGAAGGGCGGCACCTGGGGCCCGCGCAAGGGCAACGACGTGTTCGGCAAGACGGTCGGCATTGCCGGGCTCGGGCGGATCGGCCAGGGGGTCGCCCACCGCGCGGCGGCCTTCAGCATGGTGATCCTGGGCTACGACCCCTATGTCGACGCGACGGCGATGGCGGCTATGGGCGTCCGCAAAGTTGAACTGGACGACCTGCTGGGCCGCTCGGATTTCATCACCCTGCACATGCCCGCCAACGAGGAAACCACCGGCATGATCGACGCCGGGGCGATCGAATTGATGAAGCCCACGGCCTTCGTCCTCAACACGGCCCGCGGCCCGTTGATCGATGAGCCGGCGCTGCTGGCGGCGCTGA
>CAYYTN010000134.1:0-7106 GCA_964474495.1 uncultured Chloroflexota bacterium | reverse complement strand
GTGAACTCGGGCGACGCCGCAGTCGGGAATATGGGTTCGAAGAGTCGCTTCAGCATCACGGCAATGGGCGACAACGTGAACCTGGCGGCGCGGCTGGAGCCGATCAACAACCAGTACGGGACGGACCAGATGATCTCGGGCGACACGCTGGCGATGGCCGATGGGGACAGCGATGAATTCCTGACGCGGCCGATCGATATTGTGGCGGTGAAGGGCCGCACCCTGGGCACGCACATCCACGAGCTAATCGGCTTCAACGACCCAAAACACTTCACCGATCACATCGCCCCCTGGAACGAGGCCATCGACCTCTACCGCAATATGAAGTTCCGCGAGGCGATCCTGGCGTTCGAGAAGGTGCAGCAGATCAAGCCGGACGATGGCCCGACGAAGCTGTACCTGGAGCGGTGCGTGGCGATGGCGGAGGACCCGCCGGAGGGCGAGTGGGACGGGGTGTTTGTGATGAAGTCAAAGGGGTAGCCGGCAAACACCGAGGTTGAAGCAGGGTTGGGGGAAGGTAGGGCGGTCAGGCGTCGGCGGTGATGCGCTCGATCTGCTTTTGCAGGTAGCGGCCGGTGTGGGATTCGGCGCAGCGGGCGACGCTGGCCGGAGTGCCGGTGACGACAACCGCACCGCCGGCATCGCCGCCTTCGGGACCGAGATCGATTACGTGGTCGGCCTGGGCGATAACACTGAGGTCGTGTTCGATGACGACGACGGTGTTGCCGGCTTCGATGAGGCGATTGAGAACCTCGAGCAGCAGGCGTACGTCGGTGGGATGGAGCCCCACAGTGGGCTCGTCGAGCAGGTAGATGGTGTTGCCGGTGGCGGGGCGGCATAGCTCGGCGGCGAGCTTGATGCGCTGGGCTTCGCCGCCAGACAGGGTGCGCGAAGACTGGCCCAGGCGGATGTAGCCGAGGCCGACGTCGCGAAGAACGTCGAGATGGCGACGGACGCGGGGGACGTTCTTGAAGTGTTCGACGGCCTCGTCGACGGTCATTTCAAGGATTTCGGCGATGTTCTTGCCGGCGTAGCGGACACGCAGGGTCTGGGAGTTGTAGCGGCGGCCCTGGCAGACTTCGCAGAGGACTTCGACGTCGGCGAGGAACTGCATGGATATTCGCTGATAGCCCTCACCGCGACAGGTGGTGCATTTGCCGGGGCCTTCGTTGAAGCTGAAACGGCGGATGCCGAAGCCCATGGCGCGGGATTCGGGTAGCCGGGACATGAGGGCGCGGATGGGGTCGAAGACGCCGGTGTAGGTGGCCGGGGTGGAGCGCGCGGTGCGGCCGATGGGGGATTGGTCGACGACGACGACTTTGTCGATCTGCTCGACGCCGTCAAGGCCGTCGAAGTCGCCGGGGAACTCCATGGCGCCGTGGATGATGCGGCGCAGGGCGCGCTTGAGGATGTCGTCGATAAGGGTGGACTTGCCGGAGCCGGAGACTCCAGTGACGGCGGTGAAAGAGCCGAGGGGGATGTCGACGTCCATGTTCTTGAGGTTGTGCTCGCGGACGCCGCGCAGGTTGAGGAAACCCTGGGGGCTGCGCGGGATCATCTTGACGCGCTGGACGATTCCGGGCCCGCGCAGGACCTGGCCGGTGACGGAGCGCTCGGCGGCGGTGATGTCTTCGAGAGTCCCCTGGGCGACGACTTCACCGCCGAGTTCGCCGGCGCCGGGGCCGAGGTCGATCAGGTGGTCGGCGTGGCGCATGGTGGTTTCGTCGTGCTCGATGACGATGAGGGTGTTGCCCAGATCGCGGAGACGATCTAGAGAGGCGAGGAGGCGGGAGATGTCACGCTGATGGAGGCCGACGGAGGGCTCGTCGAGGACGTAGAGGGCGCCGACAAGGCGGGTGCCGACCTGGGTGGCGAGGCGGATGCGCTGGGCTTCGCCGCCGGAGAGGGTCGCGGTGCGGCGGTCCAGGGTGAGATAGCCGACGCCGACTTCTTCGAGGAACTCGAGCCGATTGCAGATTTCGTTGAGTGCCGGACGGGCGATCTCGGTTTCGTCCTGGCGAAGCCGGGCCAGGTCAGGGTCGGCGAGGATGTCGCGGTAGTGCTTGAGGGCGCCGGTGACGGTGAGCCGCATGACGTCGGGGAGGGTCAGGCCGGCGAAGCGGACGGCGCCGATCATCGGCTCGAGGCGCTCGCCGTTGCAGACGTCGCAGGAGCGTTCGCGCATGAAACGTTCGAAGAAGTCGTGCTTGGCGGGGTTGCGGGTGCGCTCGTACCAGCGCCAGAAGATGGGGATGAAGCCTTCCCAGGGCTCGCTGCGGGTGCTGGAGACGCTGCTGTTTTCGTCGTGGCGCTCGTACGTGCGCTCGATGGGCTGGTCGCCGGACCCGAAGAGGATGGCGTGTTCGACTTCGGGGGAGAGCTGATCCCAGGGGGCGTAGGGGTCGAAGTGGTAGTGATCGGCAAGGGCGGTGATCCAGCGTCCCCACCAGGAGTCGATGGGGTCGGAGTCGAGGAAGGCGAGGGCGCCCTCGGCGTAGCTGAGGGAACGGTCGGGGACGACGAGCTCGGGCTCGAACTGTTTGTGGGTGCCGAGCCCGGTGCATTCGGGACAGGCGCCGAGGTAGGAGTTGAAGGAGAAATGCCGGGGGGTGAGCAGGCCGTTGAGAGACTCGCCGCAAACTCCGCAGACGGGACCGGTGTTGTAGACGTGGGTGGCGAGGATCTGGCCGTCGGAGCCGACTTCTTCGGCGATGAGGAGGCCGCCGGTACGGGCGAGGACGAGCTCGACGGAGTCGCCGAGGCGGTCGTGCTGGTCCGGGCCGAGGAGGAGGCGATCGACGATTATCTCGATCTGGTCGGATTCGACGGCGTCGAGGTCGGGGATCTCGTCGGACAGGTCGTGGACCTGGCCTTCGACGCGGACCCGCAGGAAGCCTTCGCGCAGCAACTGGCGGAAGAGGTCGGCGGCGTCGGGGTAGTTGGAGGAGTCGACGCGGGCGATGAGCTGGATGCGGTTGCCGTCGCCGAGTTTGCCGATGGCGGTGACCATTTCGCTGGAGGTCATGCCCTCGATGGGTCCGTGGCCGTTGGGGCAGTGGGAGCGGCCGGCGCGGGCGTAGAGAACGCGGAGATAGTCCTGGATTTCGGTGGTGGTGGCGACGAGCGAGCGGGGGGTGCGGGTGGCGTTTTCCTGGCTGATCGCGATGGCGGGGGCGAGGCCCGAAATGCTCTCGACGTTGGCGTCTTCGAGGCGGCCGAGGAATTGGCGGGCGTAGGAGGAGAGGCATTCGACGAAGCGGCGCTGACCCTCGGAAAAGAGGGTGTCCATGGCGAGGGTGGACTTGCCGGAGCCGGAGACGCCGGTCATGACGGTGAGGGCGTTCTTGGGGATCCTGACGTCGACACCCTTGAGGTTGTGCTTGGTGGCGCCTTTGATCTGCAGGAAGCCGTCGCCGGCCTGGCCGTTGCGGCGGTTGCGGCGGGACCGGGTGTTGGTTTCGAGCGGTTCGCCGTTGAGGATGGGGGCGAGCATCTGCCCGGTGAGCGAGTCGGGGGATTTGGCGATTTTCTCCGGTCGCCCGGCGGCCACCAGCCGCCCACCACCGTCGCCGCCTTCGGGGCCAAGGTCGACGATCCAGTCGGCGACCTTGATCACGTCGGGGTTGTGCTCGACGACGACGACGGTGTTGCAGGCGTCGACGAGGCGCTGGAGGACGTCGATGAGGCGCCGGACGTCGGCGAAGTGCAGTCCGGTGGTCGGTTCGTCGAGGATGTAGAGGGTGCGGCCGGTGCCGGGACGGGAGAGCTCGGCGCTGAGCTTGAGGCGCTGGGCCTCGCCGCCGGAGAGGGTGGTGGAGGACTGCCCGAGAGCCAGGTAGCCGAGGCCGACGTCGACCATGGTCTGCAGGATGCGCCGGATGGTGGGGATGGATTCGAAGAATTCGAGGGCTTCGTGGATGCGCAGGGCGAGGACGTCGGCGATGTTGCGCTCTTTGTAGCGGACCTTGAGAGTCTCGCGGTTGAAGCGATCGCCACCGCAGACTTCGCAGGCGACTTCGACGTCGCCCATGAACTGCATTTCGACGATGCGGGCGCCGCGCCCGGCGCAGGCTTCGCAACGGCCGCCTTTGACGTTGAAGCTGAACCGGCCGGGGCGGTAGCCGCGGGCGCGGGCCTCAGGGAGGCGCTGGAAGAGGTCGCGGATGTGGCTGAAGACGCCGGAGTAGGTGGCGGGGTTGGAGCGGGGGTTGCGACCGATGGGCCCCTGGTCGATTTCGATGACTTTGTCGATGAACTCGACACCTTCGATCCGGTCGTGGGGACCGGGCTTCTGCTTGGCGTTGTGTAGTTCGACGGCGAGAGCGCGCTTGAGAATGTCGTCGACGAGCGATGATTTGCCGGAGCCGGAGACGCCGGTGACGAGGGTGAGGGTGCCGAGCGGGATGGTGACGTTGATTTGCTGGAGATTGTGGGTACGGGCGCCGATGACTTTGAGCTTCTCACCGCTGCCCCGGCGGCGCCGGCGGGGCAGGGCAATTTGCTCTTCGCCGCGGAGGTATTTGCCGGTTGGAGAGTCGGAGCGGGCGACGCGGGCCGGGGTTCCGTGGGCGACCACTTCGCCGCCAGCACCGCCGGCGCCGGGGCCGATTTCGACGACATGGTCGGCCTGGCGGATAGTCATTTCATCGTGCTCGACAACGATGACGGTGTTGCCACGGTCGCGGAGGGCGCGCAGCGTCCGCAGCAGGCCGGCGTTGTCGCGGTGGTGCAGGCCGATGGAGGGCTCGTCGAGGACGTAGAGGACGCCTTCGAGACCGGAGCCGATCTGGGCGGCGAGGCGGATTCGCTGGGCTTCGCCGCCGGCGAGGGTGTCGGCACCGCGGCCCAGGGTCAGGTACCCGAGGCCGACTTTCTCGAGGAACTCAAGGCGGAGGTCGATCTCGCGGCGGATCTGTGCGGCGATGATCGCCTCGCGCTCGGTCATCACGCTGCCCTTCATGAATCTGCGGGCAGCAACGATGGAAAGCGCGGTGACTTCGGCGATGTTCTTGTCGTTGAAGGTGATGGCGAGGGCTTCTTCGCGGAGGCGGGCGCCGTCGCATTCGGGGCACACCTGGTTGGACATGAGGTCTTCGACCCAGTCGGCGAGGCCGTCGCCGGACTTGCCCCTCCGCCGCAGAAGCGGGATGAGGCCCTGCCAGCGGCGGCGCTGGGTGCGGGTGCCCTGGCTGGCGCCGTCATCGTCGGACCAGGTGACGGTTTCGGTGAAGGTCTTGCGGCCGGCACCGAAGAGGATGAGCTGGCGGCTGTCTTCGGAAAGTTCGGCCCAAGGAGCGTCGATGTCGAAGTTGAAGGCGCGGCCGAGCTGTTCCCAGCTAGTCATCGGCATCCGGGCGTAGAGGGTGTAGCCGGATTTGTTGGTGAGGGAAATGGCACCGTCGCGGATGCTGCGGCGCCGGTCACGGATGAGGCTGTCGGGGTCGAAGTCAAGAACGCGGCCGAGACCTTTGCAGTTTGGACAGCCGCCGCGCCGGCTGTTGAAACTGAACAGCGCCGGCTCGGGGGGCTCGACGCTGGCGCCGCACTGGGGGCAACCGAAACTGGAGCTGAAGAGGTGGTCGCCCTTTTCGGTGGCGACGATGAGGAGCCCTTCGGCGAGTCCGAGGGCGGTTTCGACGGAGTCGGTGACGCGCTCGCGGGTGGAGGTGCCGATCTTGACTCGATCAACTGCGACTTCGATGTCGTGCCATTTGGTGCGCGCGAGCTGGGGGGCGAGCTCGAGACGCTGCATTTCGCCGTCGATCCGCGCCCGGACGTAGCCGGTGGAGCGGAGCCTGGCGATCAGCTCGCGGTGCTCGCCTTTGCGATGGCGGACGACCGGGGCAAGGATGGTGGCGACGATGCCGTGGGGGAGTTCGAGGATGCGGTCGACGATGTTGTCGGCCGTCTGGGGCTCGATGGGGGTGCCGCAGCGGTGGCAGTGGACGTGGCCGATGCGGGCGAAGAGGAGGCGGAGGTAGTCGCTGATCTCGGTGATGGTGCCGACGGTGGAGCGGGGGTTGCGACTGATGGCGCGCTGATCGATGGCGGCGGCGGGAGCGAGCCCTTCGATGTGATCGACGTGAGGGCGTTCCATCTGGCCGAGGAACTGGCGGGCGTAGGCGGAGAGGGACTCAACGTAGCGGCGCTGACCCTCTTTGAAGATCGTGTCGAACGCCAGGGAGGATTTGCCGGACCCACTGAGCCCGGTGATGACGGACAGGGAGTCATGCGGGATGTCGAGATCGATGTGCTTGAGGTTATGTTCGCTAGCGCCGCGAACGGAGATCTTGCGCAACTGTCCCTTTCAGGACCAGGGTCTGCCCCCGGTCGCTGCCCCCCCGGTTTCCGGCTGAAGGGGAATAGAGTATTTTCCGGCTGTCCCGACGTATTGTCAAAGTTACGGCGTTTCGCGGTGAGGCCGTGACTGAAAGGGGCGCCAGGGCGCGGTCAAATCGCGGACGGGGCGGTACGCGGCCGGGCAGACTGGGGACGAGGCTTCCGGGGCCGACGGATCCGGGCGCGAAACGCACTCTAAACGACCTGCCCCCCCATTTCGGTGCAGGTTCCGGGGCTCCCGGCCGGGGCGCCGCTATTCGGCGGCCGGCTTGCCTTCCTGGGTCGAGCCGCAACGAGTGCAGGTCCAGTCGCGACTGGTTTTCAGGCCGAACATCGACTTCTTTTCCCGGTAGACCCAGGTAGTCGTCTGCCGGCAGGACCCGCAATTGGCGCGCACGTTGTCGCCGTCGGTGGCGACTCCCGTCGTGCTGCTGCTGCTTTCCGCCATCGTCTCCCTCCCTCACCGCATCGGATTGGGCTGCTGCGAAATGATGTTAGCAGTTTCGGGGGAACGGGACTCGGGAGGGGCGGCGGGAGCCGGAAACGGGATCTTTCGTACACGTGGCGGGGCCAGCATCGGCTACACTTTAACCGTGCCATTGTTAACTAAATTGGTCGGTAAAGGTATCTATTCCTGAGGAGGGCGTGTTGTCGATTGATGTAAGAGTTCCGCGGGTACTGCGGGGGCACACGGAAGGCCTGGCGGTCGTGCCGGTGGAAGCGGCCAACCTTTCGCAGTTGATGGAAGGCCTGTTCGGCCGCTTCCC
>CAYYTN010000133.1:0-7182 GCA_964474495.1 uncultured Chloroflexota bacterium | reverse complement strand
TCATGTCCAGCGCCCCCCGCCCCCAGACCCAGCCGTCCACCAGGTCGCCGCCGAACGGCGGGTGCTGCCAGTCCTGCCCGGCCGTCGTCACCACGTCCACGTGCCCGTACAGCAACAGCGGCGCCGCGTCGCCGCCCGGCAGTCTCGCCACCAGGTTCGAGCGATTCGGATCCTTCGCGTACAGCGTCGATTCGATTCCGTAGGCGGCCAGCGTGTCGGCGATGAACTCGATGCAGGCCTTCTCGTTGCCCGGCGGATTGGTCGTGTCGAAGCGCAGCAGCTGTTGCAGCAGTTCCACCGGCCGCGCGTGCAGGCCGTTGCCCTGGTTCGCCGTCATGATCCGCTCCCATCGGCTCGTCCGGCCTCCGTGGGCCGGCTTGCCCTGACCGATCCGTTACCTAGCGCCACTCGCTGCCCCAGGCGGCGGTGTGGTGATGGCTGCGAATCAACCAGTCCCGCAGCACGTTCAGCATCTCCTGCTTGCGCTCTTGCTGGTCGGGATCGTCCCAGAGGTTGTTCACCTCGTCGGGATCGGCCCTCATGTCAAAGAGCTGGCCGTAGTCCTCACCGACGAAATGCACGAGCTTCCAGTCCTTGCCGCGCACCATGGTCATGAAATCGGTCTCCAGGCCCTGACTGTCCTCACGGGCATGCTCGGCGAACACATAGTCCCGGCCGTTGCCGGTCTCGCCGTCCAGGGCCGGCAGCATCGAGCGGGCTTCAAACGCCGCCGGCACTTCTACCCCGGCCAGTTCCAGGATCGTCGGACCCAGGTCCATCCACTGGTACATCTCCTCAACAGTCCGCCCGGCGTCGAAGCGACCTGGCGCCCAGACGATCGTCGGCACGCGGGTGATGGTGTCGTACATCGTCCATTTCTGGGTCTGCCCGTGATCGGTGAGGGCGTCGCCGTGGTCCGAGGTGAAGATGACGACCGCGTTCTCCAGGTAGCCTTTCGCTTCGAGGGTTTCGAGAATCTGGCCGATCTTGTCGTCGATCATCGTCACGTTGGCCAGGTAGTAGGCGCGCTGCTTGTGGCGTTGTTCCGGCGTCGGGTCCAGCAGGTGCATCACCGAATCATGGTCGACCTCGGCGCAGTGCTCGCGCATGTTGCGGAAGACGTCCGGCAGGCCGTCAATCTCCTCCGGCGTCACGTCCAGCAGCGGTAGTTCCTTGTCGATGTAGCGGTCAGCGTATTCCTCCAGCGGATCGTAGGGCGGGTGCGGTCCCGGGAACCCGATTTCTAGGAACAGCGGCTCGGTCTGCGGATAAGTGTCAAGCCACCAGAGGGCGGTGTCGCCGACGAAGTTGTCCGGGTGCAGGTGATCCGGCGCGGTCCAGTGGAAGCTCCCCATGGCTTCGTTGTAGTCGTCGCGCCGGCGGTAGATCTCCCGCTGCGGCTTGGCCACGCCGTGGGCGCCGAGCGCGCGGTCCCAGGCGTCGAAGTACCAGCGCCCCTGCAAGTAGCGGTCCTTGTTCTCCACCACGTGGCGTTCGTGGAACCCGGCCGGCGCCTCGAAGGGTGTCGTGTGCATCTTGCCGATGTTCACGCAGTGGTAGCCGGAGTCCGACAGCCGCTCGACCCAGGTGCGCGACCAGGCGTCGCCGTTCTTGAATATTCGGGTCGTATGCGGGTAGTAGCCGGTGAACAGGCTGGCCCGGGCCGGCGCGCAGGAGGGCGCCGTGATGTAGCACTGGTTGAAGCTGATCCCTTCGTTGACCAGACGGTCCAGGTTGGGAGTCTCCATGTAGGGGAAGCCGAGGGCGTTGATGGTGTCGAAGCGCTGCTGGTCGGTGATGATGAAGATGATGTTCGGGCGGTCGTCGGGCATGCTTCCCCTGTCTGCGGTGGCGGCGCCGCCCGGGTGGGACCGGCGGGAGGGTTTGGAAGTCTGTCAGGATAGCGATTTGCCCGGCCGGACGCTCGGCCGGTGGTTGGCCGGATGCGGCTGGCTCGGTAGAGTCACGGTCGGCGCCGGAGCGGCGCCCGGCACCCACCCGGGAGCAGGACTCAATCAGCGGCGACCCTGCCACAACCCCCACCACGAACGCCATGGGCGTAGCCGGATTCCGCCGCCTCGGGGTGGCGGTCGTATTGGGCACCAGCGTCGGCCTGAACATGTTCACCTCGGCGATCGTGAACCTGGCGTTGCCGACCCTGGCGGCCGAGTTCAGCGTGGATATCACGACTATCCAGTGGGTGATCCTGGCCTACTTCGTCACCATCTCCAGCCTGCACCTGCCGATGGGCCGCCTGGGCGATCGCTTCGGCCGCCGGCGGATGTTCCTGATCGGCAGCGCGATCTTCGCCTTCGGGGCGATCCTGTCCGGCTTGGCCGGCGATCTCTGGACGCTGGTGGCCATGCGGGTCGTACAGGGATTTGGCGGCGGCATCATGCAGGCGATCGGGCCGCCGCTGCTGGTCAGTTCGTTTCCCGATACCGAGCGCGGCCGCGCCACCGGCATCATCGGCATGATGATCGCGGTGGGCCTGCTGGCCGGTCCGGTGGTCGGCGGCCTGCTGATCGACACGTTCGGCTGGCAGGCCATCTTCTTCGCCAACGCGCCGCTGGCCGGGTTCGTGCTCGTCGCCGGGTGGTTCGTGCTCCGCGAGCCGGCCGGGACTCGCGATCGCTCATTCGACCTCGGTGGCGCGGTGCTCGCCGCCGCCTGGATCGCCCCGCTGGTGTTCTTCCTCAATCGTGGGCTCCGCGACGGCTGGCTGGCGGCGCCGGCGCTGCTGGGGGCCGGGTTGTTCGTCGGGGTGTTGCTGGCGTTCGTGCTCCACCAACGACGCCGGTCGTCGCCGCTGCTGGACCTGGCCGTCTTCCGCAATCCCGGGTTTCGAATCGCGGTTCTCACCTCGTACCTCGGCTACGGCGCCTACACCAGCGTCATGTTGCTGGCGCCGTTCCTGCTGCAGAACGGGCTGGGATTCTCGGTCGCGCGCGTCGGGCTGCTGGCGGCGATCGTTCCGGCGGTCGGTGGGGTGTTCTCCATTCCGGCCGGTGAACTCACCGACCGTTTCGGCCATCGCTGGCCGCGCGCCGCCGGGCTCGTGCTGATAGCCGCCGGCACGCTGTCGCTGGCCGCCGCCGGCACCGAGTGGGGCCCGGCGGACGTCATCCCGCGGCTGGCGATAGTCGGTATCGGTCAGGGCTTCCTGGTGGGCCCGAACACCAGCGCCATGCTCGGGGCGTTGCCGGCCAACGTCGGAATCGCCGGCGGGCTGCTGGCTTCGTCGCGCACCCTGGCGCTGGCTACCGGCCAGGCGCTGTGGGGAGGGCTGTTCGCGGTGGTCGTCACCTCCGGCGCCGGCGTCGTAGCGGCGCTGGACGCCGATCCGTCGGACTTGTTGCCCGGGTTCCGGGTCGCCTTCCTGGGGGCCGCCGCCGTCGCGACGGTCGCCGCGATAATTGCCGCGCGCGATCACCACCGCCCCGCGACCCGGCCCTAGCCCCGACCCGTTCGCCCTATTTACGCCAGGCCGGTCTCGTGACCCGGCCGGACCCGCCCGCGGGTTTGTCTTCGGAGTGGCGTGATGCCACCATTTGCCCGAGTCCGACGAACTGCCGGGAGTAGCAGGATGGCCGAAGTCTTCTCAGGTCGAATCGACATCATCGCCGACGGGCAGACATTCGCGGAAGGCCCGTCGGTGGACGCCGCCGGCTATCTCTATTTCGTTGACACCCGCGCCGGAAAGCTCTTCCGGGTCGAGGACGACGGCGAGACCCGGCTGTTCGCCGAGCTTGAAGGCCCCAATGGGACGGCCTTCCATTGGAATGGCGACATCTACGTGGCCGACACCGGCGGCGAGCGCATCGCCCGGGTCACGCCGGGGGGCGAGGTCTATACGGTGGCAACCACCTGCGACGGACAACCCTTTGAAGGCACTCCCAACGACATCACCTTCCACCCCACCGGCGCCATTTACTTCACCGCGCCGAAGAACCCGGTGGGCGACGGCCATCACCGCCCGGTGTATCGCATCGACCCGGCCGGTGATGTAACCAAGGTCATCGACGGGCTGCAATATCCCAACGGCGTCAACGTCGATGCCGACGGCGTCCACCTGTATGTGGCCGAGAGCTGCACCGGGGAGATCAAGATCGGCGACATCCGGCCCGATGGCTCGATCGGCGACCTGCGTACCTTCGCCAACGTGGCCGACGACAGCGTGGACATCGTCAACGGGGCCGATGGGATGTGTTTCGACGTGGAGGGCAACCTGTACGCGGCCAACTTCCGCGCCGGCAAGGTCCTGCGAGTGACCCCGGCCGGGCAGGTCGACCTGGAAATCCGGGTCGAAGGCTCCCAGGTCACCAACTGCTGCTTTGGCGGGCCTGACTTCGATCAACTTTACATAACGGAGGGTACGCTCGGTCGGGTTTACCGGGCCGATCTGGGAATCAGGGGGCTGCCACTGTTCGGCCCGTAACCGCGCTCGCGCGCGCGGCGCTCCGGCGAGGCGGACGCCGGGGTCGCCGGGTGCTTGGTTCCGGCCGGTTCCGCCGATATGCTTCCTGCACGACACCAGCCAGAATGGGCCGCTCGCGGCCCGAATAGCGCGGCTCGCCTCTCGAATCCCGGGCCGCATTAGAGGAATGAACTTGAGCTATCTCCCCCTGATCGGCCTGACCCTCGGCGACCCCACCGGCGTCGGCCCGGAAGTCGCCGCCAAGGCCCTCACCCATCGCGAGATCTACGAAAAGTGCCGCCCTCTGGCCATCGGCAGTTCGTCGGCCCTGCGGCGCATCATCAACATCTGCGGCCTGGACCAGCGGGTCCGCAACGTCGCCAGCGTCGAAGACGCGGAATTCGAGTTCGGGGTCATCGACGTGCTGGACCCCTGGGGCGTCGACCATTCGGACCTGATTTTCAAAGAGCCCACCGCCGAGGGCGGTGCGGCGGCGGCCACCGCGGTCATCGAAGCGGTGAAGCTGGCCTACGCGGGCAAGATCGACGGTCTCGCCACCGCGCCCCTGCACAAGGTCGCCATGAAGATGGCCGGGTTTGAATATCCCGGGCACACCGAGATCGTCGGTGAGTTCAGTGAATCCCCCGACCCGCGGATGATGCTCGTAGCGGGCAAGCTCCGGGTGATTCACGTGTCGACCCATGTGAGCCTGCGCGACGCAGTGGACCTGGTGAAGACCCCCCGCATCCTGGAGGCCATCGAGATACTGCACCAGGCGCTGCAGGACCTGGGCATCGAGAAGCCGACCATCGCCGTCGCCGGACTGAACCCGCATGCCGAGGTGGGCGATCACTTTGGCCCGGAGGACAGCCACGAGGTCGCCCCGGCAGTCGAGCAGGCCCGCGCTGCGGGCATTGATGCGTTGGGTCCGTTGCCGCCCGACACGGTGTTCTCGCGCGCCGCCGCCGGCGAGTACGACGGCGTCGTCGCCATGTACCACGACCAGGGGCACATCCCGGTCAAGATGCTGGGCATCCACGAGGGCGTCAACGTCACGTTGAACACCAACGTCATCCGGGCCTCGGTGGACCACGGCACCGCCTACGGGCGGGCCGGGGACAATCGCGCCGACGAAACCAGCATGCGTCTCTCGATGCTGGTCGCCATCGACATGATCAACGCGCGCCGCGCCCGCGAGGCCACCACCGGCTAATCCCCGTCGTCGAAGGCGCTCACCAGGGCGCCGGCGCAGTCGTAGAGCTCGGCATCGTCGTCTGCGGCGTTGTTCCACACATTCTGCCGGTTCCACGAAAGTTGGGACGCGGTGTCCGGCGCGGGCTCGGCTCCGGAGAGGATGCGGACGCTCCCGTCCAGGACGAACCCATCCGGGAAATCAAAGCGCTGATTCCCGCGCACGCTGACCAGGTGCCAACCGGTCAGGTCACCGGCTCCGGTGATGGTGACGACTTCCGGGGTGCCGCGCTTGTCCAGGTCCGTAATCCGCGCGGAGGCGCCGCCACAGAGGTTTGATTCAGCGGGAGCGGCCGCTGCCGGCGACGGCGGAGAAGTCGCCGTGGCGGTTGGAGCGGGAGTCGGCGCCGGCGTGGTCGTGGCGGTTGGAACCGGGGTTGGCGTGGGAGCGGCCGTCGCGGCCGGCTGCGGGGCCGGAGTGGGGGCCGGAGCCTCCGTGGGGTTGATGGGCACCGCGATGGCGGTCGGAGCTGGTGACGGATCCGACTTCGCGGGCGCGATGGCGGTCGGGGATGCCGGTTTGGAGACAGGCTGTGAAGCGGATGGCGTGGCGGGCGACTCCGGTATCGGCTCCGCACGACCGGCCATCGACCAGAGCGCGCCGCCGGCGAACGCGGCGATCACCGCCACCGCAAATGCCAGCACCAACGGCCATCGCCTCAAGCCAATCCCCGCTCCCGTCTTGAACCTCCCTCCGCGCCCGTGCTCACACGGCCGGACTCAGGAGTCGTCGGCACCCTCGATGCGAACAATATCGGTAATCAGGACGGTACCGTCCACGCCGATTCGCACTCGATGATCGCCGGCCTCGGCGGGACGGCCCGGCGGGGTGAGGTCCATCACCACGATCTGGAACGAGCCGGGTCCGCTGCTGTACTCGGGCGGCCACAGGAGTTCTTCAAGCGGTTCCGGGGCGCCGTTCACGATCCGCTCGATTTCCAGGACCGAGCCGGTGGGCATGTTGAACGCCTGGAAGCTGATCAGGATACGATCGGTTCCCGGCGGGAAGAAATGAGCCGACTCCAGCGGCAGACCGAGCTCGTCGACCTCGCGGGTGAAGGCGACCCGTTCCATGCGCGTCTCCCCCAGGTCCACGGTGAAGCTCGCCGACGCTATCCAGCGATCTTCGTCCCAGATGACCAGCTCGTAGGAACCTCCGGGCATGCCCCAGCGCTCGCCAACGTTGCCGATCATGATTTCCAGGGGATCGGCAACGATCGATTCCCCGGTTCCGACCTGCTCCCCGTCCCGGTACCAGACTCTGCGGATGACCGCGCCCAGGGTCGCCCCCTCCAGCCGAAACGCGGTGAAGATGCGCTCCCCGGGGCGAAAGTGGGGCGGGGAGGGGGGAAGAGTGGCCAGCACGTCCAGCACCTCATCGGCATCAGTCGCAAAGGCAATCCCGCCCACCGCGGCCGGCGGGTGCCCGCCGATGGGGGTGGCCGTCGGAGTTGGCGTCGGCTCGGGAGTCGGCGACGGGGTGGCGGTTGGGGTGGGTGTTTGCGTTGGCGCGG
>CAYYTN010000132.1:0-7211 GCA_964474495.1 uncultured Chloroflexota bacterium | reverse complement strand
CGTAGCTCGTCCCCCGCGCCGCCGCTTCACTCACCGCCTGCACCACCGCCGGGTGCGCGTGACCGACCGCTAGCGGACCCCACGACAACACGAAATCCAGGTAGTGGTTCCCGTCCGCGTCCCAGAAGTAGGCCCCTTCGGCGCGGTCCACGAAGCGGGGCGTCCCGCCAACGCTGCCAAAGGCGCGCGCCGGGCTGTTCACCCCGCCCGGGATCACCCGCCCCGCCGCCGCGAAGAGTTCCTGCGATCGTGATGTGTCCATGGCCCCCTCGAATCAGCCGGAATCCGCCGTCAAGGGTAGCTCTTCGCGGCCCGGGCCCGGCGTCTCCAGATCCCGCCGTCCTAGATGTACCGCGCGATCGCCATCTCAATCGCGGCCGCGACCAGCAACGCCGAGGTCAGGTACCCCGCTTTCGGGATTCGCTGCTGCAGGACCGCCATCCGCGCACCCTGTTCCGGGGTCGGCGGTTGGCCTTTCAGGCTCGCCCCGATCCCCACCAGTTCCCGCATCGCCGGCCGCGAAACCAGTAGCCCGATCAGGAAACCGATCAGCGTCAGCACCGCCCCGATCAGCATCGTGAGGCCCCAGGCGCTCGTGAAGAACGTATCCAGCGCGCCCCAGCGCAGCTTCAGCGCCATCCAGGCCCCGCTGCCGATAACGAACAGCGCCGCCGTGATGAACGTCGGGATCGTGACCGGCACCAGCGCGCCCATCACCGGCCCCTGCACCGCCGGCCCCAGCTGCTTCAGCCGCGGCGACAAAACGAACGTCATGAACAGGAAACTCACCCCCAGCCCGATATGTACGGTGCGCAATACAACCATCAACGGATCCATGAAATGCCCCCATTCCGGATCATTCGGCCAGTAAAGCGAGTCTGTCGCTCGCGCCGCCCCCGGGTCAAGCGCGGTTCTAATCGCCGGCTACTCGCCGGCCCTTCCCCACGGCCCCGCCGCCAGCAGCCCTTCGTAGACCTCCCGATCGGCCGCATCGGGGATCTCGGCTCCCGCCACCGCCGCCGCCGCCCGCAGTCCGGCCGCCTGGTCACTACCCGCCAGCGACTCCACCCGCGCCAGGCATTCCACCGCGCAGGCCCGATCAAACGGCGTCTGCTCCGCCTCGTTCATTTCGCTCAGGTCCCGGCAGGCCCGCGCCTGCTCCCGCGCCATCTCCACCTGGCCCAGCCGTGCATGCACCGTCGCCAACAGGTGTCGGCCCCGCTGTCGCTCCAGCGCGCCGCCCGCCGCCAGCCAGTGCCGGTAGGCCGCGTAGGCCGTCGCCAGCAGGTGTTGCCCGTCAACGGCCTCGTTCTCATCCGCCTCCAGCAGGTCCCACGTCTCGTTGTTGTAAGCCGCCGCGAACCAGCGCTCCGCCGCCGCCCGATCGAACTCCGCCTCGGCCATGCTGCCCCTTTCTAGCGAATCCGCCGTCGCCTCCGGCGATTCTATTCCGCCCGAATGCTCTACCGGCCCTCCCGCCGGCTGACTTATCCTCGTAGGCAGAGCGGGACACCGACCACGTCACGTCTACCCGGGGGGCACGATGATCGAGTTCTTGCGTTTCTTTCACCTACTCTTCGCCTTCACCCTGCTGGCCGGCGTCGGCATCGCCGCCATCATACCGCCGCGCGCCGCCACCATCGAAGACCCGTCCCGGATGCTCATCCTGTACCGCATCTCCCGCTTCGCCGAGCGCTTTCTCATCACCCCTTCAATCATCCTTCTGGGCATCTTCGGCGTCTGGGCGGCCTATGTCCGCGGCCACCCGCTCGACTCCGCCTGGCTGGTACTGGCCTACATTGGCGGGGTAGTCGCCCTCGCTCTCCATGGCTACCTTTCCAAGAACACGGGCCGCCTCGTCCGCGCCCTCGAAGCCGATCTCGAAGCCGGCCGGGGCTTCTCCAACACTGCCCGCGGCATCCGCGACAATCCCCGCATTCCCGCCGCCGCCGGGGTCCTCCTCCTGCTTACCACCTTCCTCCTCGTCGACATGGTCTTCAAGCCGTTCTAGGTACCCCGCCACTCCGTACAGGAGCGCCCGCCACCAAACTCGCTTCTGGCCCGGCTTCACATCGCAAATGCTAGAGTGACGGCGGATTGGGGAATCCAATCGGGAGGAGACGTCGCGGTGCACAGATCAAGATTGGTTCGTCTGATCGTTTTGCTGACGACCGCCGTCGTCCTCGCCACCAGCTTTGGGGCCGCCCTCGCCGCAGCCCCCTATTGCGGCGCGGGCCAGGATGCCGAATTCGTCCTCGGCTTCGCCTTCATGAAATCGCAACTCGGCGCCACCATGGGCGACCCCATCGAATGCGAACACGCCAATCCCGCCAACGGCGACACCCTGCAGCAAACCACCACCGGCTTAGCCTTCTATCGCAAGAGCACCAACACGCCCACCTTCACCGACGGCTGGAACCACTGGGCCTGGACGGCCGACGGATTAGTCACCCGGACCGGCGCCCGAATCGATCCTCCGGGCGTCTATCCGCCGTTCTCCGTCTTGTACACGCCTGCACAGATCGCCCACTTCAAGGATCTGGCCCTCTCCTATGGCCTCCGCGACCACCGCCTATCCCGGTGGACGGAGCCAATTCGCATAGAGCTCCTCGGCAGCTACGATGAAGACGACATCCAGTCCGTTGACCAGTTCGCCCTCGAACTGGACACCCTCATCGAATTGCCCGTCTCCCGGGTGGAAGACAACGGGAACGTCTTCGTCGTCGTGATAGACGCAGATGACTTCTATCTCTTCTGGTACGAGGTGACCGGAGAATTCAATACCGATGTAATAGGCGAAATCGCCTACTACACCTTCTGGCCCGATGATGCCTATTCAGTCGGACTCGCTATCACCATGGTCGACTACTACCAGTCCACCCAAACGAGGCTGGAGGCCATCGAATGGGGTATTGCCCGGGGCCTGGGGCTGCCAGGTTCCTCATCGACCATCGACAGCAAGTTCTACGGCAACTACTCGGGTTCGCTCACCGATCTCGACAAGGCCGCTATTCAAATCCTCTACGACCCACGCTTGACCCCCGGCATGACCGAGGCCGAGGTCGATCAGGCGATGGCCGCCAGCGAATAGGCGAGCCCGCCCCCGGAGGCTAGACCGCCGATCAAACCCAGACAGAAGCCGGGCAGTCTCCGCTACAGCCCGTAGCTCGCCGCGTCGTATAGCTCGCCGTACTCCGCCTCCGTCGCCGCGATCAGCTCGCCCTCGTCGTCCGGCAGCTCCGCCAGATCCGCTTCGATCCGATCGAACCAGCGCGCCTCCGGCTCCGCGAACTCGTCCAGCGCCCCGGTGTCCAATCCCTCGCGGATCAGCTCCACCGCCGTCGCCGCCGCCGCGCGCGTCCGGGCGTAGTCGGTCTCCAGGCCCGCGATCGCCCGCGCAAGCCGGATCGCCGATTCCGGCGTCAACACGTAGGCCTGCGGGCTGTGCGGCGCGTCCGAGTCCACGAACAGCTTCTGCAACGTCGCTTCGCTGCCCTGCGCCAGCGCCGCGTTCATCAGCCGGCAGTCGTAGGCCAGCGATTCCGCGAACGCCGCCGGCGCCGAACCCGACAGCAGCCGCACGTTCTGGACCGACTCGTTGCTCCACAGATCGCAGGCCGCCGAAGCCACGTTGCCGACCGGTGAGAAGTGCGCGCAGGTGGCCGAGTGGCCCTCCATCGAAATCGGGATACCGCCAATCGCCTTCACCACGATTCCCTCGTAGCCGCAGTCCTTCCACGGGCCCACCGCCCCGCCTTCCACCGCCGCCACGCCGCGCACCGCCGACATCGCCCTGACCACCGCCGCCAGCGATTCCGGGATCAGTTGCTGCCCGGCCAGCTGCATCGCCGTGTTCGCGAAGGCGCAGGCCGTGTCGCCCCCGGCCAGGGTCCCCGGCACACTGTCGGCGATCCCGCGAATCTCCCTCCACAACCACCGCGAATCCCGGGGCGCCAGCACTCCCAGCGCCAGCATCATCCCGGCCATGTCGCCGTAGACCAGCGCCACGTCGCTGACCTCTTTGCCGCCCTCCGACTCGATCGCCAGGATGTCCGCGCCGGCTTCCGCGCATGCGGCGAACGAGTCCCGGAGCGTCTCCCACAGATCGCCCCTACGCAGGATCGGCGGCGTGTTGCCGTAGCGCGCGTCCACCGGCGTCGCGCGGATCGCCCCGCGCAGCCCCCACCCGGCCGCCCTGTCCAGCTCGCCGCGGATCAGCCGCACGATCTCTGCCCCCCACTCGGCCCGCTCCGTCATCGGCGGCAGGTGCTCGAACTCGATCACCACCCCGGTCACTCCCAGCGCCTTCATTCGCTCCAGCACCGAGCCGGTCATGTCGCGATAGTGATCCCGCACCTGTCCCCAGGTGCTTTCCATAATCTCCATCGTCGGCAGGGTGAAGTTGACTTCGGCGAACACCTCGCCAGCGCCGATTGCCAGCCCGCCGCGGGTCGTCACCGGATTCGGCGCCCGTCCGAACATCAGGTCTTCAGGACGGTCGACGGCAAGCTCGGTCGGCATCATCAACTCCTTATCACGGGCCGCCGCGCGGACCGTTCCCCATCGATGGCGCCCAGACTATCGACCAAACCGCCCTTCGGGGCAACCCAACGACCCGGCTCCATCGCCCGCACCCGCTCTCCAGTGCCCGGGGCCCGACGCCGTTCGTTCGCCTTCGGCGCCCGCCACCGGCTTGACGGTCGGGCAGCCTGGCTCATGCGGTATCCTGACCTAGTTACGTCAAGGTCCCGTCAAGGGACCGAAGCGACCGCCGAGGTCGCGTGCCGAACTACCCTCACCGGGGAGGCGGGGGAACCAATAATGGGGTGAATCCCGCGGAAGACCGCGGGTAGGGCGACTCCTCAGTCCGAATCCGACAGCTAACCTCGTAGGCGGAAGAGGAGAATGGCTGTGTCATCCATTGACCACGCCAGGAACAGAGAGTCGCCCGCCGACCCGGGAACCAGCACCGGACCGGTCGGGCGGGTCCGGGAGGTCGCCCCGCCAGTTGACGTGGCGGACATCCAGGACCCGACGAGCGAGGCCGGAACGGCGCCGGAAGCGAGCGCGGAACGCGATCGCGCGTCGCCGGGGGACATCGACAAACTCGTGATTGCGATAGTCCACAGCTCCGACGCCAACAACGTGAATGAAGCGCTGCGCCAGGCAGGTTTCGGGGCGACACGGATCAACGCTCATGGCGGTTTCATGAGCAAAGGAAACGCCGTGTTTCTGATTGGGATCCGGTCCAAACGGACGCCGGAGCTGTTCGATCTCATCAGGCGGAATTGTGTGGTGCCGCCCAGCGAGGTCGGTGACAAGTCATCCTACGGCGTGATGTTCAGCCTCGGGGTCATCGGCTTCGACCAGGTCTGAAGCGATGAACGCCGCCTCTGACCAACACGAACTCGATGTCCGTCAAGGCATCGGGGATGGGACTCTGGATCGCTTGATCCTGACAATCATTCAGAAGGAGGACGAGAAGGGACTGACCGACGCGCTGAACGAACGGCGGTTCCCGCATACCCGGATCGACACAAAGGGCAGCTTTCTGCAGGTTGCCAATACCGTGTTCGCTGTCTTGTTTCACTACAGCCAGAGAGAAGAAGTACTGGGCGTCCTGCGGCAGGTGTGCCGCACGCGTACGAGATCTGATCCCGGGGTCATATCCGCAGACCCTTTTGGAGCATTCGCTTTGGGTGCGCGGACGGCTGAGTATCTCGGAGAGGTCGAGGTGGGAGGCGCCACGACGTTTGAGCTATCGATCGAAGATCATCAGCGAATCTAAGGACCTGGTGAAACGTCGCCGGGTCCGTTGGGATGAGGGGGGAGTGTTGAAGAAGACGATAGGCGTTCTAGAACCGGTGAGCATGGGTTAGCTGCGAGGATTCGGTTTCATCTCAGGTCTGGCGGAACAGGAGCTAGACGGCCTGGTGACAATCGCGGAACCAGGGCAACTCGCGGCAGGCGAGGCGTTCTTCGAGCCCGGAACCATCCGTTCCCGATCAGCCTGCGGAGCCAAGCGATCTGCCGCCGCCGGAGCCGGAATCCAATTCCGAACCGCCGCCACCGGCTCCGCCGGCCGGCACGCTGCCGCCACCGGCTGCGGAAACGGCCCGCGACATCCAGCACGGCAGGTCAGGATTCCTGTTCAGACAGCCTTCCATCGCTTTCGGAGCCGAAGCCAGTGCCGGGGACCGGCCTCGAACCCGCGACATCCAGCTTGGCAGGTCAGTAGTCCTGTTCGGACAGCCTTCCATCGCTTTCGGAGCGGGGGACGGGGCTCGAACCCGCGACATCCAGCTTGGAAGGCTAGCGCTCTACCAACTGAGCTACCCCCGCCTGCCGCTTCGCCGCGACGGCGTTGCGACACCTGATTCTACCAACGCCCGCCCAATTCCGGCATCACCATCACCTCCCGGTCGCCCCGCTCCCCGCCGGCGCGGTCACTGTCAGATAGCCGTCCCCGACGGCTAGTCCCGGCGGCTCGCGATACGCTAATATCGGTCCGGTCTTCCGGCCCGAAAACGGGTAGACCGGGCGGGCGGTGGCAAGCGGTCGCCCCGGTTCGGGTGGAGATACTCCGGCGGGATCGGAAGACCCGCAAAGCGGGCGTCGCGGCGACTGCGCCGGGCGCCCTGACAGGGGAGAACCAAATGGCCGCCAGCGACACCCCGGTACAGAGCATTCGCAAGCGCAGCTTCCTCAGCCTCGGGCCGCGCGGCGGACTTGCCGGCTACTTCTTTGTCGCCCCCTCCATCCTTTTCCTCCTTGCCTTCATCGTCTACCCGATCTTCATGTCCTTCTATTACAGTTTCACCTTCTACGACCTGATGTCGGCACCACGCTGGATCGGAACGACCAATTTCGAGCGGCTTGTCGACGACCACCGCTTCATCGCCTCCATCCGCAACACCCTGTACTTCGCCTTCGGCACCGTCCCCACCGGCGTCGTCACCTCGCTGTTCCTGGCCGTCCTCATCAATCGCCAGATACGGGGTATCTACGCCTTCCGCGCCCTCTTCTACATGCCGGTTGTCAGTTCCTTCGTCTCCGTCGCCCTGATCTGGCTCTGGATGTATGAGCCCCACTTCGGTCTGGCCAACGAAGCCCTCGAAAGCCTCGGCCTGCCCCGGTCCAAGTTCCTCAAGGGGCCCGAGACGGCCATGGCGGCGATCATCATCATGAGCGTCTGGAAGAACATGGGCCTC
>CAYYTN010000131.1:3923-7270 GCA_964474495.1 uncultured Chloroflexota bacterium | reverse complement strand
GGAGCGACCAGCAAAGCGGTCCGGACGATGCCGACATCCTTGACCGGTCCAGCTCTTCGCTCAGATGACGACCATTCACATTGGAACGGTCAGGCGTGACCCGCCATCGCCCGCTTTCCGTCGTCTCCCGCACCGCGACCGATCCCGCTGCATCCGCACACAGCCTCGTCCGCCCATCGGGCCTCGCCGCCACGTTCCGGCCCATCCATCGCCTTCTCCAACATCCAACCAGCACACGGCCGCCGCGGCGCATCCCTCAGCGACCTCCTGGCCCCCTACATTCATGGATTCGCCCCTCGCGCCGTTTCCGCGCCCTAATCCCCTCCACCTTCGCCCGACCCTAACCCCGCACATCTACCCTGTCCTCGGTTTCGCTAGCTACTAGCGATAATATACATTAGCGCTAGTATCAGTTGACCTCAATCTTACGACGGGAATGAATCGCCTTGATGGTCGATGTCTTCCCGCTCGGCAGTTCCCTTTGCCTGGAAGTAGGCCACGCTCGTGAGCGCAAGATCGTAGCCGGCGGCTGCCTTCGACCCGGCCGCCTGCGGAATCTCAGCCACCTCCTCGAAGCCAAGCCGTTCGAACATCCGCCGGGACCGTACATTGAAATCGGCGATTTCCGGTTCGTAGATCAGATCACATGCCTCGGACTGGAATGCGAGCTGCATCAACAGTTCCACGGATTCCGTACCCAGTCCCCTTCCCCACAGCTCCTTCTCACCGATTGAGATGTCGATCCGGCGGACGTCATTCCCCGGATGCGTGTCGATCACCCGTCCCACGTTCATCCGCTGGAGCCAGCACTCACCGATTGGGCGGTCCTGGTGCTCAATGATGAAGCAGGATGAGCTCGCCGAGACCGCCCGGTACATCAGCTGCACCTCATCCAGGGTCCGGGACCCGATATCGTCGCCCTCGGAGAACCAGAGGACCTCGGGATCGTTGTTCCAGGCGAGAAGTACGTCCCAGTCATTCTCCGTCATTGGTCGTAGTCGGACCCGTGGACCCCGCAGCACTACGGCGTGGGTTGTCAACCGCCGAGGAGGGGCTCCAGGCGCGGCCACGAATTCCTTGGGTACGTCTCGATTGGGTTTCGACATGGGTCACCCGGACGGTCACCGTGGACCGTCTGGTTCCTGCCCGGTCGAATTCTAACGTCCAATGCGCCGCAATCGAATTCTGACAAGTGAAGACGGTGTTGCCGCCAGTACCTCGCAAACCTGACGGGCGAGGTAGCCACCGCTCTGGACCTTATATAATGTCCACGAAAGCGCAAAGGCGCATCACGCGGGATTCCATGCGCCCGAAAGACCGGCCGTGTCGGCTGTGAGAATTTGGATGTCCCTCACTGAGCTATCGTGCAACCGCCGGGCAATCCCGCCCGAAAGCGCCGAATGCACGCCGAAAGCGGGCTAGAGGAACGCTGAAGAGGAGCAGAGTGGGCCGGATAGCCAACGAACTCCGCAGCTGGGCGTTCTTCATCGAAGCCTGGCTGCAATCGCCGTTGCCTCCGTCGGCGTGGTTCACAGGGACGCCGGTTCGGCGTGAAGTGTCGCTTGCGGATGGCCGGACGGGACTGCTGACCCTGCCCGGAGGGGGCCAGAAGCACGCGGCGCTGGTGTTCTCCACTGGGGTCGGAGCAGGCGAGGAGTTGCACCAGCGAGTCGTGCGACGCAGCACTGCCGCGTTCGCGCGGATCGGGGCTCGCGACCCTGCATCTGCGGTCCGACGACCTCGACGCAGGCCGCGTGCTGCCGGAGGAAGTCGCCGCGCACGTCGCCGCATTTCGGGCGTTACAGGCGGAATCCGCCGTCAACCCGCAGAAGATCGGCTTCGTCGGGCTCTCGGCCACCGGTTCCATCGCCATGGTGGCCGCCGCTGACCCGGGCATCCGCGACGAAGTCTGGCTGGTGCTCGCGCTGGGTACATATTTCGACGCCGCGTCGTTGATCGCGGCGGTCGTCTCCGGCGAATACCGCACCGATCGAGGGCTCACGGCCTGGCAGCCCGAACAACTGACCAGCGACGTGATCCGCCAGACCCTGCTTGCAACCCTCGAAAACGCCGACCGGGACGCCCTCGAAACCGGCAGCCAGCCACCCGGCGATGCCGGCCGGATCGTCGGCGAGCTACTGGACGGCCCCGGTTACGAGCGCGCAGAAGCCCTGCTCGCGCGATTTGACGGCCGGCAGACCGCCATGCTC
This sequence comes from uncultured Chloroflexota bacterium, assembly GCA_964474495.1. Lineage (GTDB taxonomy): Bacteria > Chloroflexota > UBA11872 > UBA11872 > VXNJ01 > JASLPR01. The sequence goes on along the minus strand of CAYYTN010000131.1, from coordinate 5,060 downwards.
CACCGGATCAGCGCTCGTTTCCACGTCAGCGGGCTCCGGGCGCCGCTCTACCTGATCCACGACCGCGCCGACCGCTTCATCCCGTGGGTCGAGAGCGAGCGCCTGGCGTCGGTCTACCCCCCGAGGGCCTACCTGCGCCTCGATCTACTCGAACATGCCCAACCGCGACTCAGCGCCGTCCTCCCGTTGCTCAAAGACGGCTGGCGACTCCAGCGGCTCATGGTCGACATCCTCGACGGGGCGTTCCCGTAGCGCCGCAGATCCAGCCGCACTCCCACCCGATCCCGTGGCTTATGTCAACCTGGTGCCAGGCCCCGACTACGGCTCGATGCGAATAGAAACCTTGTGATAGCCGCCCGCGCCGTCCGGGTGGGTATTGGTCTCCTCTTCCTGCTGCGCGCCGCCCTGGCCGTCCACCGCCCGCACCTCCAGCTCGTGCCGCCCGGGTTCGAGGTCCAGCCCCGCCTTCCAGCGTCGCCAGGTGGTCGTAGACAGCGGTTGTTCAAGGGCGGCGGGGACCCAGAGTCCCTCGCCATCGACCCGGTACTCAACCTCGCCGATCCCGCGATTCCCGGCGAACGCGATCCCGCCCACTTCCAGGGGCCCGCGGGCGAACTCGGCATTATTGCGCCGCTCCGGCAGGTCGATCGCCGACGTCGTCTTGATCGTGGCGTCGTCCGACCAGCCCCGCCGCTGCCAGTAACCCTGGAAATCCGAGTCGACCAGCTTGATCTCCGACAGCCACTTCACGTTCTTCATGCCGTAGATATTGGGGATGTACGCCCGAATCGGGAAGCCGTGGTCCGACGGCAGCGGCCGCCCGTTCATGGAGTAGGCCAGCAGCGTTTCGTCCTCCAGCGCCTTCGCCAGCGGAATCGAGTCCGAATAGCCGCCGATCGCCACCAGCACCACATCGACGGCGCCGGCGACCGGCCCGGCCAGTTCGATCACGCTGCGCATCGGCACCCCTTGCCAGCGGGTCGTGCTGATGAGGTCGCCGCCGACCTCGTTGGAGATGCACTGCAACGTGCCGTGGTATTCCAGAGGCTCCACTTCCAGCAACTCGTCGTAGGTCATGAACAGCTCGTTTTCGACCAGCCCCGAAACCGAGAGTCGCCAGTCGTCGGCGCCGATGTT
>CAYYTN010000131.1:0-3913 GCA_964474495.1 uncultured Chloroflexota bacterium | reverse complement strand
GTTCGGCGCTCGCGACTCGACGTTAATGGTGTAGAAGTCCTCGTTGGCGGTCACCGCCGGCCGGGTGAACGGCGCCGCGACAAACGCGACGGTTTCCTCGACCGCCGCCGTCTTGGGAGCTGTACCGTCCCGGGCGGGCGCACCGACCAGCGCCGTATCCTCGCCGGGGGCTGCCACCGGAGTCGCTGCCGGCGGAGTCACCGGCAGCACCTGCTCCTCGCGCCGGCTCCGGCCGATCGCCTCAATTCCCAGCCCGCCGGCCGTCAGCACCGCCGCCGTCACCGCGCCCACCTGCAGCAGGCGCCGCCGCCCCGGGGCCGGTGGCCGTTCGAGCGGCACCCGCCAGACGTTGCTGCGTCCTGGCGGCCTTACAAAGCGGTGCGCCAGGTAGCCCCAGCCGATCGCCGTCGCCAGCAGCGCCAGCAGTCCGCTGCCGCTGTCGATTCCGACCGGCAGCGTCACCACCAGCGTCAGCAGCAGGTACGCGCCGGCCGAATACGTCACCAACCGGCCCCGCCCCGCATCCGCGGCCAGCACCCTTACGCCGGCGGCGATCAGACCACTCACCACCATCCACAGCGCGATCCCCGACACCGTAATCGATACCTTGCCGGCTGGCCCCAGGTTCTCAATCGCCCACGTCGCCAGCGCCCCCGGCGAGTAGTCGATCAGCAGATCCACCAGGTCGAAGGTCGGATTCGGCCCGACCCGCAACTCCCACAACGCCGAATAGACCGCCGTCACCGCCCCGGCGAACACCAGCCCGGCAATGAAGGTCAGCCGGACGTCGGAATCGTTCCACGGACGGCGCGGAGCCGCCTCCGCCTCAGCGGGGGGCGAGCCGGTGGTTGGGGTTGTCATCCCGCGCGTACCTCGCTCATGGGCCAATTTTCCGAGATTGCTGGCGTTCCTCAAAGGATTCATTATTATGTCAAGACCGCAGCAGGCCCATTCAGGAAAACGACCCCTTGCCGCAACTCCCCACAATCGAGATTGCCCTCGCCGACGCCGCCCTGTCGTTGCGCGGCAAATCGGCCCAGACCCGCCGCACCTACGGCACCGGCTTCCGGATCTTCGCCGAGTACCTGGCCGAATCCGGCATCTCTGTCGAAGACGACTCCACCGCCGTGCTCCAGCCCAACTGCCTGGAGCAGTTCTACCTCTGGCTCGTCGACCGGCACGGCCGCCGCCGGACCTCCACTATCAACACCTACATGTCCGCCGCCCGGTCCTTCCTGCGCTACCTGGCCCGCAACGACCTCTGCCCGCAGATATCCCTCGAACGCGCTCTCGAGCAGGTCCGCGCGGTCGCCGTGAAAAACGTCTACCGCGCCCCCCGGATCGAGGGCAACCTGGCCCTGCTGGTTGATTTCGCGGCCAGCATGCCATTGCCGCAACCGGGACAGGGCGATCCCAACCTGCGCCTGCGCCTGCTGCGCGACCGCGCCATGCTCAGCACCACCTTCTGCACCGGCATGCGCCGCGACGAGGTCGTCGGACTCAATCGCCGCGACGTCGGCGACGGCCACAACGCCGAGGCCATCATCACCGGCAAGGGCGGCAAAGAGCGCGTTGCCTTCTTTGACGACGAGACCCTGGCTCACATCCGCCGCTACGTCGACGCTCGTGACGACGGCTACCCGCCGCTCTTCATCCGCCACCACGGCGTCCCGTCCAACCCGGGCCGCGGCGGCGAGAACGTCCGCCTCTCGGCCCAGTCGCTCTGGTCGGCGGTGAAGCGCTACGCCAAAGCCGCCGGCGTAGAGGCCACCACCCACGACTTCCGCCACAACAAGGCCACCACCCTGCTGAACCGCGGCGCCAACCTCTCCGAGGTGCAGGACCTTCTCGGCCACGCCTCTCCGGCCACCACCAAGCTCATCTACGCCCACTACGAAGTCGGCAAGTTGCGCGAAGCCTTCCACAAGTACAGCGTCACGGCGTCCGAGGCCGCCGCAGCCGGCCCGCGCGGCCGCAAGGCCGACTGAGCCCGCCTCGCTCCGCTAGTCCCCTAGCTCGAACTCCCGAAACCGCCCCGCGAATCGGCCCGGCACCCGCCCGCGCAGGATCGTCCCGCTTTCTGTGAACTCCGTCGCGTCCACGGTCCCCTCGCGATGAAACAGGTCCACCAGGCGCCCTTCCGCGAACGGTATCTCCACCGCCATCGGAACGTCGCCGGACTGGAGAGCCGCTCCGATGGCGCTCCGCACCGCATCCAGCCCCAGGCCGTCTTTCGCCGAAGCCCGGATCGCCCCTGGCAGCTCAAAATCGTCTTCCTCTCCGGCAAGGTCGATCTTGTTCAGCACCGTGATCATTGGCGTGCCGGCCATCTCCAGCAGTTCCAGCGTCTCCACCACCGAGTCGATTTGCTCGACGCGCGTCGGCGATGAGACGTCAACCACGTGCAGCAGCAGGTCCGCCGCCTGGATCTCCTCCAACGTCGCCCGAAACGCCGCCAGCAGCCGCTCCGGCAGCCGCTGGATGAAGCCCACCGTGTCCGTCAGCAGCGCCCGCCGCCCGTCGGCCAGGTCCAGGCGCCGGGTCAGCGGGTCCAGCGTGGCGAACAACTGATCCTGCACCAGCGCGTCGGCCCCGGTCAGCGCGTTCAGCAGGCTCGATTTGCCGGCATTCGTGTAGCCGACCAGCCCGATCAGCGGCAGCCCCTGCTTACGCCGCGCCGAGCGCGCCTGCGAACGACGCCTACCGACCTTGTCGATCTGCCGGTCCAGGTCCGCGATCCGTTCGCGCAACTCCCGCCGGTCCGTCTCGATCTGCGTCTCCCCGGGGCCCCTGGTGCCGATCCCGCCGCCGGTGCGCGAAAACTCCACCCAGAGGTCTGACAGCCGCGGCAGCACGTAGTCAATCTGCGCCCGCTCCACCTGCAACTTGCCCTCGGCGGTCCGCGCATGCGCCGCGAACACATCCAGGATCAACGTCGTCCGGTCCACCACCTTCACCTTGACGATCTTCTCCAGATTGCGCTGCTGCCGGGGCAGTAGTTCCGCGTCGAAGATCACCGTCTGGCAGTCGTCGGCCTCCACCCGACGGGCGATCTCGGCCGCCTGCCCGGAGCCGATCAGCGTCGCCGGATCGGGCTTGCGTACTCGCAGCAGCGTCGACGCCGCCAATTCCACGGCGGCGGTCTGCGCCAGGAACTCCAACTCCTCCAGCGACTGCGCCGGCGTCCAGACCGGGTCGCGCCGCTGGAAGTCCAGCCCCACCAGGAACGCCCGTTCCGCCGGGGCGTGCCAGTCGACCCCGGATTTCTGCCCGGTCGACCGGGTCGATTTAGAAACCGAGCCGGCCAAGCCGTTCCAGCGCCTCATCCAACCGCGCGTCGGCGGTGGTCAGGGAAATGCGAAAGTAACCGTCGCCGCCGGGCCCGAATCCGAGCCCTGGAGTGACGATCACGCCCGCCTCTTCGATGATTTTCGCGGCGAACGCCGCCGAGTCGTAGCCCTCCGGCACCGGCGTCCAGACATACAGACTGGCCGGCGGGACCTCCGGGTCCAGTTCCATCGCTCGCAATGCCGCCAGCACCCGATCGCGTCGCTGCTCGTAGACCGCGTTGCGGCCATCGATCCAGCTCTCCGGCAGTTCCAGCGCCGCGATCCCGGCCTCCTGCACCGCCGCGAAGATGCCCGAGTCCAGGTTGCTCTTCAGGCGCGTCAGCGCCTCGATCGCCGGCCGTGCCCCGGCCGCCCAGCCGATCCGCCAGCCGGTCATGTTGTAGGTCTTCGACAGCGAATGAAACTCCAGCACGCAATCCATCGCCCCGGGCACTTCGAGGATGCTGCCGGTACGATAGCCGTCAAACGTCACTTCCGAGTACGCCGCGTCCTGGCAGATCAGGATGTCGTGCCGGTTGCCGAACTCCACCACGCGCTCGAAGAAGTCGCGATCCGCCACCGCT
>CAYYTN010000130.1:0-7293 GCA_964474495.1 uncultured Chloroflexota bacterium | reverse complement strand
TGTCTATTGGATACGCCGAACCAGCAATACCCGGATCAGTAGTTGTGTCCTACTCAATCGAGTGGGAGCCGGTCCGAAGGAGTGAAAGCGGCCCCGAAACCCGCCGCTACGGGCTCTATTGATCGGTATAGCCGGGGATGTCCGGCAATCGCATTGGAAGCCGCCAGGTGAACACCGATTCGGTCGGCATGAACCCATCATCAATGGTTGCCTTCAGCCGGAGAACGTGCTCGCCGCCGTCGCTCAGATTCGCCAGCGCATCCGCGCCGATCGCATACACAAAACGCGACGTCCGGTGATGGAAATCATCAAACGTCAACTCCGAGATCGTCGGCTCAATCACCGGCCCCCCATCGATCGTCAGGGTCGTTGTCGGTGATGGGGTCAGAATCAGGTTGTCGTGGATGCTCTCGGAGACAAAGAAGACCAGCCCCTCCTCCGCCAGCCCCGTCTGTCCCAGCGCCTTCATTAGCGCCGGGTGCCCGTACACCGCCTCCAACCCGATCTCGTAGGGTCCCATCCCGTTGCGGGTGATGGCATCCATGAGCCGCCGAATGATCGTCGAGTCCGCCATTTCGCCCCCCTCCGAACCCACGCCCAGACTCACTTCGGTCTCCGGGATCGCCGTGTATTCGGGGGTCGGCGTCGCCGCCGCTTCGGGTGAAGCCGATCCCGGCGCGACGGTCGGTTCCGGCGCGGTGCTCGTCGGTTCGGCGGCGGCCTCCACCGTCGCCGACGCGGTTGGCAAGGATTCCGCCACCGCTCCCCCCGTCGCCGCAGGTGGGCTCGCGCTCCCCGCCGGGCTCTCGCCGCACGCCGCCGCCAGCAGAGCGACCGCCAGCAGCAACAGGACGCCCGGCGCCCGCCCATCAATCCAGGGGCGTCGGGCTCCCATCCGCCACAAACTTCGCCTCATGGTTTCCATTCAACCGTGGGTGCGTCCTCCGCGCCACGACATTTCGCGCGGATCAACGCCGGTCCCACCTAGGGGACCAGCGTCGCCAGGTACGCCTCGATCGCGTAGAACTCCCACGGCTCAAGGGTGATAAACAGCATGTCCGGTGCCCGGTCCAGCGCTCCCTGCACCATCAGGCCCGTCGCTCCCCGGATGTCCGGACCCACCATCCCCGACCCATCCGGCCCGTGGCAGTATTGGCACCCCACCCCGCCCGCCGTCTCCAGGAATATCAGCTTGCCCTGCTCGATCAATTCCTCCTGATCCGGGCCTTCCGCCGGTTCCTCCGCCGGCTCCGGTGTCGGCGTGGCTGCCAGCTCGGAGGCCAGGTCTTCCGCGGTCGGAGTCCCTCCGTCCGTCACCTCCGCAATCGCTGTCGGCGCCGCTGCCGATTCCGGGGCCGCGGTCGGCTCCGGCGTTGGCGTCGGCGTTGGTACCGCCACCGTCACGACCAGTGTCGGTGTCGCCGGAACGGACAGCAGAAAATGGCGGCTGTCCTTGCTCATATACGGCACGGGATTCGTCGCCTGCGCGTGTCCGGCTCCCGACGAGCAGGCGCCCACGATCAGCACCAGTCCCAGCGCCAAAATCGCCGCGACGCCGCCATACCGGGGCGAAGTCTTTCGTTTCAATTCACTGGCCGCGCGATCGCTCGACCGGTCCGTCTGCAGTTGCATTCTCTCTCCTCAGGAAGCCAGCGTGGCCAGGTACGCCGCCACCGCCGCGATCTCGTCTTCAGTAAGGGACTGCAGAAACGCCATGTCCGGCGCCCCGCCGCCGATCGCGTCGGTGATGTCCTTCGCGGTCTTCCCCCGGATATCCGGTCCAACCAGGCCCGTCGCGTCGCTCATGTGGCAGAACTGGCAACCCACGCCCCCTGCCGTCACCTGGAAGATCTCCTCTCCCTGGGCCACCAGGTCCACGTCGGCCCCCGCATCCCTATCGTCGCTCCCGGCGTTGTCCGCCGGCTCTTCAGTCGACTCTGGTTCGGCCGTCGGCGCCACGGTCGGTTCCGGTATCGCCGTCGGTTCCGGAGTGTTCGTCGGAACCGGCTCCGGCGTCGCCGTCGGGTCCGGGACCGCGGTGTCGGTCGGACGTGGCACGATGTCCGGCGTCGGCGTGTCGGCCACATCGCCCAGGATATCCCTGGCCTCTTTCGCGGAGGGGACCTCATCCCCGCTGGCGGTGGTCTTCACAGCGGTGCCCGGACCACACGCGGCGATCAGTACCAGCGCCAGGGCGACTCCCAACAGTGCCGTGACAATACGCATCCGTAGCTTCAATTTCTCCCCCATGGGTGTAATCGTAATCGCAAACTGGCGGCCCGCCCATAGTCGGGCGGACCGCCAGTAAGGCGAGAGCCGATGATTAGGAAGCTTCGGCCGCTTTCGCGATCTCAGCGTCCCGGATCTCACGGGCGCTCCCGTGAACTCCGTTCTGGTCGGTCAGGACTTCACCGTTGAAGTCAGCGTCGTAGCGAACCATCGAGCCGGAGTGGGTGCTGCCCTCGTCCGGCATCGGGATACGCTGCTTCACTTCCTTATTGACCATGTCCCAGACGACCACGTCGAAGGTCGAGTTGCAGGAGAGCCACAACTCGTCCAACGCCACCGGGTTAAGGGTGGCGTGGTCATTCCGCAGGCAGCCTGTGTACCAGGCGCCCGGGTGGCCCCAACCAGAGGGCATGTTTACAGGATCGACCAGGCCGATCATCATGCCGCGGTTGTGCGAGCCTTCGCCCTTGCCGGATGCCCACAGCTGGGTCTCGTCCCAGTTGAGACGAATCCCGTAGGGGCCTGCCGTTCCGGCCTGGCTGTGGCGAACCAGTTTCCAGGTCGGAATCGGGCCGTCGGTCGTAATCTCAGCAATGTTGCTGTGATGGCCGTTGCTGACGAACACCTTTTTCCCGTCACCGGTGAAGTCAATCCAGATCGGGCTGGCGTCCTCAGTGGCAATCCACTTCACCACCTTCCAGTTGCTGACATCCACGACGGCCACGCCGCCGGACACATCCATGCCACTGGGGGGACGGTTGCTGATCCAGATGTACGAACCGGTCGGGTCGGCGAACGCCAGGTATCCCCGCCCGAGAAGATCGGCATTTGTCCACCCGCCGACGACCTTGTTGCCGTCGTTGGGGTCTAAAACGCCAAACTGACCGCGGAAGCAGTACGCGATCACGCGGGCGTTGCCCTCGGAATCGGTAAAGCACTTCGCGTGGTGCGGCATCGACGCCGTCGAAATGATCCGATCGATCTTCAGCGTCTGCGCATTAGCGATGATGAATCGGCCGGCGTTTGCGTCGCCGAAGCCGGCGCTCACGCCCGTGCACAGGTAGATCCACTGGCCATCCGGAGACACACCCAGGCCGTGAGGCTCAAAGTACGACTCGGCCCCCAGATCGTAGTTCATGCTCGCCACGACCCGCTTGGTCTTGGCGTTGATGATCGCGATACCGGGCATCGTGGTCTTGCTGCTCATCAGACCGGAGTATCCCGGCCCAAGCGACGTGATAAACACGTCCGGGTTGGCCGCCGCACTCCAGACCGCGGGGCCCGACGAGTCGAACGTACCGACCAGGTTGAAATCGATCTTCTCCGAATACTCGTTGGCCCAGTCGGCGTCAGCGGCGCCGTCGGCCTCATCGACCTTCTGGACGGCCTTGTAGGCGCCCGCCGAGACGCCGGCGTCGGCCGGCGCGGCCGCGTTGGCCTTGGTCACGACATCGCATCCTGCCAACGTGACGCCGGCGGCCGCTATGCCACCAGACACCAACACTGACCGGCGCGAAATCCTACTTAGATCCATGCGCGATCCTCCTGCTACGACCGGATCCCCGGGTTGATTCCCCCAGCCGTCCAGTCAATTACCCGCAGACCTTCGGACTGATTCCTCCCCGCCCGGCCCCGGATCGCGCCTCGCCCGGCCTAATATCGGCCCGGCCGCCGCAGCCCCGTTGCATCGCGACTCAGATCAGTGTCTCCCACTCTGCTCGCTGAACTTTGACCGACCCGAACCACCCCGACAACACTGGGAAGGGTAGTTATGAACCTACTGGGAAGAGTGGGATATTCACGCCGTCCCGCCCGTGACCTCAGGCCGCCGCCGCTACGCCCCCCGATTACCCGGTCGATCCAGCAGACCCCGTTCCGCCACCCACGCCGCCACCTGGGCCCGATTGCGCAGGTGCAACTTCGACAAGATGTTCTTCATATGAAACTGCACCGTGTTCTCCGAAATGTGCAGCGAGCCCGCGATCTCCCGGTTTGTCGCTCCCGTCGTCACCTCTCGCAACACATCCATTTCCCGGTTGGTCAGGTCCGAGCCGATCTCCGGCTCCTCACTGCGGGCCTGCGGCCGGGCGAATTCCTGTAGGAGCTTGCTGGCCAGCCCCGGCGACATCGCCGGCTCGCCGCTCGACAGCCGCTCCACCAGGTCCGCGAACTCCGCCTCTTCCAGATTCTTGAGAATGTACCCCTCCGCCCCGCCCTTCACCGCCTCGAACAGGTCCTGCTCGTCATCGGAAACCGTCAGCATCACGATCTTCACCGCCGGCCGATCCGCCTTGATCGCCCGTGCCGCCGCCAGCCCGTTGACGATCGGCATGCCGATATCCATGAACACCAGGTCGGGCTCAAGCTCGCGGACCGCCGCGATCGCCTCCTCGCCATTGCTCGCCTGTCCCACCACCTCCAGCCCCCACGCCGTCAACAGGCTCGCCAACCCGGCTCGAAACAGCGCATGGTCGTCCGCCAGCAGAACTCTCACGCGAACGTCGGTCCGCCATTGCTGCGCGTCGGCACCGACACCGCTATCCGCGTGCCCCCGGCCGCGGGCGCTTCAAGCCGGAAGGTGCCGCCCACCGATTCCGCCCGCTCGCGCATCGTCCGCAGCCCGAAACGCGGCCAACCGGAGGCCGGCAGATTCTCCGGATCGAACCCGGTCCCATCGTCCCGCACTTCCACATCCAGCCGGCCGTTCGTCTGCGCGATATGGACCACCACGTGCTCCGCCTGCGCATGCTTGCGAACATTGCTCAGCGCCTCCTGGACCACCCGCAGCAACTGAATCTCCGCCGAGGGCAGCAACGGCGAGCCGCCCGCGCCAATATCCACGTCCATTTTCGTGTCGATCCCGGACATCTCTTGGTAGCGTCCAATGTAGTTCCGCAACGCCGGGATCAGTCCCCCCGCCTCCCTGGTCGAGGTCCGCAGACTCAAGGTCCCTTCGCGGACGTCCGCGTACAGGTCGTTCGCGCTGCCGTGCATCTGCTCCAGTTCCGCCACCGCCTGCCCCGTGTTGCCATCCAGCGCAAATTTCTTCACCGCCAGCGTCTGCGCGCTGATATAGCCCAGAACCTGGCCCAGGCTATCGTGCATTTCCCGCGCGATCCGCTCCCGTTCCTCCACGATCGCCTGGTCCTGAACCTGCTGGTACAGATTGTAATTACGGATGGCGATCGAGATCCATTCACCAATCGCGTTCAGCAACTGCACCTCACTAGGCTCCTCCAACGCCTCCTCCGAGTACGCGGCCATCGTCAGCACACCCAGCAGCTCATCCTGCGCTCCCAGCGGAATCGCCCCGTACGTTCGGAATCCCGCATCCGCCACCTCCCGTCGCGCCAGTCGAGGATCGCTTTCCAGCGCGTGGGTGATCAGCGGGTCTCTGTCCTGAGCGGCCAGGCCCGGAAAGTCCTCCCCGAAATCCAGTCGCACCCTTCCCAGGAACGCCGCGCGGGCTTCACCGCGCTGACAGTTCATCGCCAGGTGGTCACCATCGGGAAGCCACAACTCCACCGCATCAACGAAATGAACCTCCAGGATCGCCTCCAGCGACTGGCTGTAAACGTCCTCCTGGTTCGTCGAGGCCGTCACCGCCTTGCCCACCGACAGCAGCGCGTTCAAGTCGTTGTTCTGAGTGACCACCTGCTCATACAGCAGCGCCTTGCGCACCGCCACTCCCAGCTGGCTACCGATATTGCTGAGATAGCCGATTTCCGCCTCGGTGAACTTGTGCGAGCGTCCTGTTGCAATCGCCAGGACCCCCATCACCTCACCCTCCGACCGCAACGGCGTACTGATTCCATCCTTGATCCCATTCTTGGCCGCCCCCGCGCGCACTTCAGCGTCCTTGAATATCTCCGCGAATTCCACCGGCCGGCCCGTCCGCACCACCTCCGTAGCCACCGCGTCATCCTTCAACTTCGCCCGCTGGATATTGCGCACCATCTCGTCCGGGAACCCCCGATGACACACCGCCGAATGCTCACCCCGATCGTGGTCGATCAGGCAGATCAAGCCCATCTCCACCCGCATCGTCTCCAGCACCGCATTCAGCCCCGCCCCCAGAAGCTCCTCCAGGTCCAGGTTTTCCGCCGCCGTCATCGCCAACGCGTTCAGCGTCGCTAGCTGCTGATTCTGATCGGTGATGCGACGCTGCAGCCGGCCGATTACCCCGAAGATGAAGTATGAGAATCCGATGATCAGCGCCGCGATCGTCGCGTACGTAACCGCCAGTCCGAACGGTGTGTGGGATGCTTCGGGGAAGACATAATCGCGTACCAGGTCCCCGGCTACGATTACCGCGATCGGCAGCACGATTGCGAAAAGCCGGAGCAGGCGGAGGCCCACCCGCGTCCGCGATTGCAGCGCGTTCTCCCGCGACTCCAGCTCAGGCACCAGCATCCTCCCGGGATCCCCGTCTGGCCCGGCCAGGGCCGCTCTTCTCCGGTGCCCCCGTAGTCTACAGGTCCGCGCCCCCGGTTTCGCGTCAATTCGGTTACAGAACCGGGGATCTGGCCCCGGCGAGCCGCCCGACGCCCCGCCCCCATCCGACAGCCAATCCGACCGCGGGAGACCGCGCTCCCGATCCCCGGCCCGAATCGCCCGCCGGCGCCCTCCGGGCGCTACTCGCGGTGGCCCGCCGCGCCCGCGACGGCGCTTCCGTTGGGATGGACGTGCGGCACCACCCGCGGCTGGCCGCTCACCGGGTCAGTCACCACCTCCGCTCGAATCTTGAACACCTCCGCCATCAGGTCCGGCGTCAGCACCTCCGCCGGCGTCCCGTCCGCCACCAGCCGGCCCCCATCGATCACGATCATCCGGCGGAAGAATGCCGCCGCCAGATTGATGTCATGCAGGCAGGCCAGGACCGTCACGTTTTGCTCCCGGTTCACGCCGCGAACCAGGTTCAGAATCTCGATCTCGTGCGACAGATCCAGGTGGGTCGTCGGCTCATCCAGCAACAGGATGCGCGGCTGCTGCGCCAGCGCCAACGCCACCACCACCCGCTGGCGCTCGCCGCCGCTCAATTCATTGAAGCGTCGCGACTGCAAC
>CAYYTN010000129.1:4767-7443 GCA_964474495.1 uncultured Chloroflexota bacterium | reverse complement strand
TTCGAATGGTCGAAGGCGGTATGTTGGGATTCGTGGGTCGATGTTCGGTCAAACTGTCCCCTCGTTTCGGCCTTTCCGGATTCTATTCCAGATGAGACATAGATTGTGAATGAATTAACACAGTCCCGGCCGGCCGGGCTGCTGCTCGGATGAGCCGTCCCCGCGCCGGTGTCGATGTCGGCGGTACCTTCACCGACCTGGTCGCCATCGAGAACGGCCGGATAGTCGTCGGCAAAGTTCTCAGCACCCCGGCCGACCCCAGCCGCGGCGTTCTTGCCGGCCTCGCCGGCCTGGGTGTCACCGACGCCGCGGCCATCGTCCACGGCTCCACCGTCGCCACCAACGCCGTCCTTGAACGCAAGGGCGCCCGCACAGCGCTCATCGCCACCGCCGGATTCCGCGACGTGCTCGAAATCGGCCGCCAGAACCGTCCCGATCTCTACGCCACCGAGCCGGTCATGCCGGTGCCGCTGGTCGGGCGCGATCTCCGCCGCGAAGCCACCGAGCGCGTCGACCACCACGGCCAGGTGCTTATCCCCCTCGACGAGGGCGCGTTCCGCGAAACCGTCGCCGGACTGCGGGCCGCCGGCGCCGAGTCCTGCGCCGTGTCCCTTCTCTTCTCTTTCTTGAACCCCGACCACGAGCGCCGCACCCGCGAATTGCTTCGTGAGGCCGGCTTTGACTACGTCAGCCTTTCGTGCGAAATCCTGCCCGAGTTCCGCGAATTCGAGCGCACCAGCACCGTCTGCCTCAACGCCTACGTCGAACCGATCATGGCCGCCTACCTGCAGCGCCTGGCCGACGAAGCCCCCGGGCCGCTCTGGATCGTGCAGTCCAACGGCGGCGTCTTGCGCGCCGATGAAGCCGCCGCCGAGCCGGTCCGCACCGTCCTCAGCGGTCCCGCCGGCGGGGTGGTCGGCGCGCTCGAGACCGCCGGACGCTCCGGCTTCGACGGCATCGTCACCTTCGACATGGGCGGCACCTCCACCGACGTCGCCCTCTGTCCCGGCCGTCCGCTGCTGACCAACCAGGGCAGCGTCGGCGGCTTCCCGGTCGCCATCGGCATGATCGACATCCACACCGTCGGCGCCGGCGGCGGCTCCCTGGCCTACCTCGACGACGGCGGCGCGCTGCGGGTCGGGCCTGAGTCGGCCGGCGCCGATCCCGGCCCGGCCGCCTACGGACGCGGCGGCACCCGGCCCACCGTCACCGATGCCAACGTCGTCCTGGGCCGGCTACCGGTGTCTGGCCGTCTCGGCGGCACGCTGCAACTCGACCGCGATCTCGCCCGGCAGGCGGTCGGCGCGCTGGCCGCCGAAATACCCGACCTGCGCGATCTCGACCCGGCCACCGCCACCCGCCGGACCGCCCTGGCCATCCTCGAACTCGCCAACACCAGCATGGAGGGCGCCCTGCGCGTCATCACCGTCGAGCGCGGCTACGACCCCCGCGAATTCACCCTCACCGCCTTCGGCGGCGCCGGCCCGGTCCACGCCTGCGATCTGGCCGACCGCCTCCACATCCCCCGCGTCCTCATCCCCCGCTACCCCGGGGTCCTCTCCGCCATGGGGTGCCTGGCCGCCGACCGCCTCCGCGCCTACTCCCGCACCGTCATGCTCCCCGCCGCCGAGGCGCACGTGCCGGACATCGAGCGCGTCGCCGCCGAACTTGAAGACCTGGCCCGCGCCGACCTCGCCGCGGAATCCGCAGCCCCCGATCTGGCCCGCGCCCTCGACATGCGCTACCTGGGCCAGTCCTACGAGCTGGCCGTTCCCTGGGATGGACCCGGACTCGACGCCGTCCGGCGCGCTTTCCACGCCGCCCACGAGCGCCGCTATACCTACTCCGACGAATCCCTGCCGGTCGAGATCGTCTCCGTGCGGGTCACCGGCGCGGTCCCCTCGCCGGGGCTCCCCGACGCACCGGCAGCCGCGGAATCACCGCCGATCGCTCACGTGGAGAAGATCGCCGTCACCTTCGGCGACGCCGAGGTCGAAGCCAGCCGGCTGGATCGTGAAGCGCTACGCCCCGGGGCGCAACTCGACGGACCGGCCATTCTCAGCCAGGCCGACTGCACCACCGTCATCCCGCCCGGTTGGACCGCCACCGTCGACGACCACCTGAACCTGGTCCTCACCCGGCCCGCGGAATAGCCACCCCGTGGGCGCCGGCGACGACCTGGCCCGACGCCTCCGCGAACGCATCGAGCGCGACGGACCTTTAACTTTCGCCGCCTTCATGCAGGCCGCCCTCTACGACCCCGGACTCGGCTACTACACCAGCTCCAGCGGCGCGCCTGACGACTACTTCACCAGCGTCACCGCCCACCCGGCCTTCGGCGCGATGCTGGCGAATCACCTCGACGACGTCTGGCGATTGCTCGACCGGCCCGAGCCGTTCCGGGTCGTCGAACTCGGCGCCGGTGATGGCCGCCTGGCCCGGCACATCCGCGCCGCCGCCGCTGACTTTCCCTGGGCCGCCGACCTCGACTACACCGGCGTCGAAATCAGGCCTGCTCCACAGGCATCTCTTTCCGATGGCGTGCGATTTGTCACCTCTATTGGTGAAGCGGGGCAGGCCATCGAGGACGCCGCCGGGGATGCCTGCGCAGTCCTGTCCAACGAGTACTTCGATGCCCTCCCCTTTCACCTCCTGCGCCGCGCCGGCGACTCCTGG
>CAYYTN010000129.1:0-4757 GCA_964474495.1 uncultured Chloroflexota bacterium | reverse complement strand
AAGAGCGAGTTGACATAACTTATGACGGCTTCGGCTACGTTGACCGCGCCCCCGATACCGACTTGCTCGATTACGTCGACACCTACGGCGCCGGCCTCCCCGACGGCGGACGACTCGAAGCTCGGCCTGGCATCGCCACCATCTACTCCGCCATCGCCAAACTCGCTCCGCGCATCGCCACGACCACCATCGACTACGGCGGACTCGCCGCTGACATCCACGGCGAGAGGCTCAAAGCCGGCACCGCCCTGGCCTATCGCCGGCGAAGATCTGCTCCGCGATCCCGGCCAACAGGACCTCACCGCCCACGTCAACTTCAGCGCCCTCATCGACGCCGGCCGCGCCGTCGGGCTGACCGCGTCGCCCCTCGTGCAACAGTCCGACTTCCTGGCCCGGCTCGGCATCGGCGAGTACCTGCCCCACCTGCAGACCGTCCCCGGCGTCACCCCCGAGCGCTACACCCGCGAACGCGCCGCCGTCCTGCAACTCCTCGATCCGCAAGAAATGGGCCGTTTCCCGGTCCTCTTCCAACTCTCTTCCGAACCCGCCGCCAACGCCCCGTCTCTCCGCGGATTTCCGCCCACTCCCCGAGCGCCGGTTGCCGGTTCAGGCCGACCCGCTGAAGATCCGCTCGCAATGGAGCCAGAGATTGCCGGCCCGTGACCCGCCGTTCCGTTCGCTCACCTCTTTTTCTATGCGGGGCAGCGGGTAGAGGGTCTCGGGAGCCGACCAGAAGTAGCGATAAGGCACCCCGCGCTCGCAGACGAACTCCGCCAGCGCCACGTCGCGATCATCGAGGTAGGCGCCCAGCAGCTGCGCGGTCTCAATGTCCCGCGCGCTTGGCTGACTCATGTCCAGGTACTGCGGCCGCGAATTGGGGTGATTGTGAAACAGCAACACCGTGTCGTAGCCGCCGGCCCGGCAGCGATCCGCGATTGCGGCATCGGGAAGGAATGAGGAGACCCCGAACTTGTGCGGCCCTTTGTTCAACCACATCAGATCGACGCCGCGTTCGCGCGCGAACGCCACGATGATCCATTCGTGTTTCTTGTATTTCAACTGGCCTGCCGCGATCGCGGGCATCTCCACCTGGTCTTCCGTCACCGGATAGAACTTCCCGCGGCCGGCCATGCGCTTCTTGAAATCGGGGTCGACCGCGCACTCGCGACTGTCGTAGGCGAAGAAGGATTGAATCCGGCGCTGGCGTCGTTTGCGGGCGACCGCCTGGACCTCGGCGTCTTCCAGCGGCCGCAGATGCAGTCCGACAAAGAGCGCGACCGCGCCACCGATCGCGGCCAGAAGTACCAGCCAGAACTCCACCGGGCACCGTCACCTTTGTACGTACGAATCGATCCCCGGCGAGTATCTCGCGAACGGGATCGCCGTCCAATACCTCGCGGTAATCAATCTGAAGGAAAGCGGTCGGTGATCGCCTGTGAACGCCTGCGACCGCTAGCGGAAGTCCGGGATTGCGACCGCTTCGCCGCCGCGCATTGCCGACTCGTGGGCGCAGATGCCGGCCGCCGCCCAATTGGCCGCTGCGATGGCGTCCAGCGCCGGTGCGCGCCCCTCCACGATCGCCCGCACGAACTCGTGCACCAGGTGCGGATGCGAGCCGCCGTGGCCGCCGCCCTGCAGGAACGAGCGATCCGGGTTGGCCTCGTCGTACACCGTCTGCCGGGTGAAGCGGGCGATTTCGGGCGGCAACAGGTCGGCCCGATCGGGTATCTCCACGCGCTCCGCCGAAACCTCGGTCACCCGCGACTCGTTCTGCCCGGCCATCCGAAACAGCACCGGCGGCTCGGCCTCGATTTGCTGCCACTCGAAGGTCGCCCGCTCGCCGTAGATGTTGAAGCTTTCCGAGTAGGCCCGCGCGGTGTGGAAGAGCGAGCGCGTCACCTCAGCGGCCACGTCGCTGCCCTCCAGTTGAAAGATCGCCGTCTCCACCGGATAGGGGTTGCCGTAGCGCTCGCGCAGTTCGGCGCGCATCTGGCCCGACCCGAAGCAGTGCACCCGGCTCGCCCGGGTTCCGGCCAGGGCCAGCAGCGGCGAAATCGCGTGGGTCGCATAGTGCATCGGCGGCAGTCCGCGCCAGTAGTCCGGCCAGTTCTCCATGTCCTGGTAGTGAGCCCCGCGCAGGAACTGAATCCGCCCCAACTCGCCCGCTTCCAACTGCTCCCGGACCCACAGGAACTCCCGCGTCCGCACCGCCGTCTCCATCATCATGTAGACGCGGCCCGACTCGCGCTGGGCGGCGATCACGGCCTCGATCTCCGCCAGGCTGGTGGCCATGGGCACCGCGCAGGCGCAGTGCTTCCCGGCCAGCAACACATCCCGCGACTGCCCGGCGTGTTCCGGGATCGCCGTCACCAGGTGCATCGCGTCGATGGCCCCATCCGACAGCACGGAATCCAGGTCGGCGCGCCGGTCCTCCACCCCGAACCGCTCCCCGGCCTCCCGCAGCGCCGCCGGGTCGGTGTCGCAGATGACCACCCGGGCGACGTCGGGGTGATGCACGTAGATCGGCACGAACTCCGCCCCGAAGCGCATCCCGACCACGGCCACCGTGATGTCGTTGCTCACCGACGCTCCCCTCGCGATTGCGTCTCTGCTGGTTCTCGGTCCGTGCGGGTAGACGATAGGCGACGACCATTCAGATAGAAACCCGTCGGTGACGGGTCAGACAGAAAGCGGTCGGAGACCGTCGGTGACCACCGTGGCCTACCGGGTGGGGGCTACTTTCATCACGAACGCGGTGCTGACCAACGCCTCGCCACAATCATTCAGATAGAGAGCCATCAGGGATGGTGAAGTCGTCGCGGGCGATTCGGGTCGTGAAGCCCAGCTTCTCGCGGGCGTGCTCCGCGCCGATCACCCCGGCAGTCGGCAGCCGCGCGAACAGGCCCGGGTCGCGCACTTCCGGCACGAAGCCGAGGCGCTCGTGGAGCATTTCCAGCGTCGGTCTTCGATTCAGCCCGTCGGGCGCGGCGATAAAGAAGCAGTCATAGGCGCCGTCCGCGACCTCCAGCGCCAGCCGGAAGGCCCGCGCCACGTCCTCCGGGGCCACGTAGCCCCAGAGGTGGTAGTTATCCACGTCGGCGCCGCGCGCTTCGAGTTCCGGGTATTCGGTGGGGAACACGATGTGGGTCGGCCGGATCGCCAGCACTTCCAATCTCCCGCGATCGGCGAACGACTTCGCGATCACCTCCACGGCCGCCTTGCTGACCGAGTACACCTCAGTCGGGCGCAGCGGGTGATCCTCATCGACCGGGACGTATTGCGGGGGCCAGTCGGGCGGGTTGTAGGGCAGCCCGGTGGCCGCGTCGCTGGACGCCACCACCGCCCGCCGTCCTCGGCCGCCTGCAGGGCCGCCCAGGTGCCCAGCGCGTTCACCCGGAAGCAGGTCTGGGGGTTCGAAGTCCGCGGATTCGGCACCGCCGCCAGGTGCACCAGCGCGTCGCAGCCGTCCAGCGCCGAACGCATCGATTCGTAGTCGGTCACGTCGGCCTCGATGTAGTCGACGCCGCCATCGCGCGGCGGCACCCGGTCGATCACGGTCACGGCGTAGGCGCCGGCCAGTTCGGCCACCACGTAGGGTCCCAGCCGACCGCTGCCGCCGGTCACGGCTACGCGCTGTTGGGGCATCGCAGGCATCTCCCGGGCTCCGGTCCAAACCGCCCGCAATCATAGGCCGCGCAGCGGCTTGTTTCTCTATCTACGGTGCCGGCCACCCATCGACCCACGGCAGCCATGGGGGAAAGAGCCTTCGGGGCCGGCCGTCGCGGGTTTCCTTCTCGTCTACCGCGCCGGCCAGCCATCGATCTGCGGCAGTCGTTCAGAAAGAAAGCCGTCAGGGACGGTCCTTGTCGGCCGGCCGGGACCGTCGGCGGAGGCGCCCGGCCTTTCGGGCGGCCTCCACCAGCACCGCTTCGATCTGGGCGTTTACCGAGCGAAATTCGTCGCCCGCCCAGGATTCGTAGGCGTCGTATAGCTCCTGCGGTATCCGCAGCAGGTACTGCTTGCGTTGCCGGGCCATGTGCCTGATCCGCCGGTCTTCCTACCGGCTCAGCGTCCCCACGTTGACCACCGGAGTGGTCGGGTGGTCGCTGGCGATCACCGTCAACAGGTTCGAGGCGAAGGTGGCCTTGCGGTCCGGGTCCAACTCGATCGAATCGTTCCCGTCGGTGCCTTCCTCCAGGGCCTCGATTGCCCCGCGCACCATCAGCACCGCGCCTTCGACGATCTTGGCCCGCGCCGCCACGATGGCCGCGGCCTGCTGCCGGCGCAGCATCGCCTCGGCGATTTCCGGTGCGTAGGCCAGGTCGGTGATGCGGGCCTCGACGATCTCCACCCCCGCCTCGGCGGTCCTTTGCTGCAACTCGGCCAGCAGGTCCTGGTTGACCTCGCTGGTGTCGCCGATCAGCGTCGTGACCTTCTGGTCATCGAAGGAATCGTAGGGGTACGAGCGCGCCAGTTGGCGGACGGCCGACTCGGACTGGGTGTGCACGTAGCCGGTGAAGTCGTCCACGCCAAACACCGCCCGCGCCGTGTCGGTGACCCGCCACACCACGACGGCGGCGATGTCGATCGGATTGCCGTTGGCGTCGTTGACCTTGGAGGTCGCGGTGGTGAAATTACGCACCCGCAGCGACACCTTGCGCTTGCGATACAACGGGTTGGCGATGCGCAAGCCGGGCTTACGGTCGGTGCCGCGGTAGTCGCCGAACAGCATCAGCACGGCCCCCTGGTTCGGTTGC
>CAYYTN010000128.1:276-7455 GCA_964474495.1 uncultured Chloroflexota bacterium | reverse complement strand
CCGCAGCTTGGCGCGGGACCCCGCCTCGTCGATCAGGTCGATCGCCTTGTCCGGCAGGAAACGGTCGGTGACGTAGCGATTCGACAGGTGCGCAGCCTGCTCCAGCGCCTCGTCCGATATCTGGAGACCGTGGTGGGCCTCGTAGCGATCCCGCAGGCCCTCCAGGATGGCGATGGTCTCTTCCACCGTCGGCGCCCCCACGTAGACCTGCTGGAAGCGCCGCGCCAGCGCCTTGTCCTTTTCGATGTTCTTGCGGTACTCGTCCAGCGTGGTCGCGCCAATCGCCTGCAACTCACCGCGCGCCAGCGCCGGCTTCAACATGTTGGCCGCGTCAATGGCGCCCTCGGCGGCGCCGGTCCCGACCACGTTGTGCATCTCGTCGATGAACAGGATCACCTCGCCGCGGGCGTTCACGACTTCGTCGATCACCGATTTCAAGCGCTCTTCGAACTCACCCCGGAACTTCGCGCCGGCGATCAACTGCCCCATATCCAGCGCCAGGACCCGCTTGTCCTTCAGCAACTCGGGCACGTCCCCGTCAACGATCCGCTGCGCCAGCCCCTCGATGATCGCCGTCTTGCCGACGCCGGGTTCCCCGATCAACGCCGGGTTGTTCTTGGTGCGCCGAGAGAGAATCTGCATCACGCGGGTGATTTCGTTGCTGCGGCCGACCACCGGGTCCAGCCGCCCCTGGCGGGCGGCGGCGGTGAGATCGGTGCTGTATTTCTCCAGCGTGCCGTAGCGGTTCTCGGCGGTAGGACTGGACGCGCCCTGCGAGCCACGAATGTCGCGAATCGCCTCTCGCACCTTGTCCGAAGTCACGCCAAGCTCACCCAACGATCGCGCCGCCTGGCTTGACGCCACCCCGACCAGCGCCAGGAAAAGATGCTCGCTGCCGATGTACTCGTCGTGCATGTTCGTCGCCTCTTCGGCCGCCTTCTCGAACAGCGCCTTGCTCTGCGGGGTGACAAAAATCTGCCCCGTCGGCGCGGAACCGCCGCGTTCCATTGATTTCGGGGCGCGCTGCAGGGCCTCGTTCACCTGCCCTTGCACAAAGTCGGGGTTCACCCGCAGCCGCTGCAGGATGCGTACGGCCAGCGATTCCGGGTGCGCCAGCAGCGACAGCAGCACATGCTCGACATCGAGCTGGCTGTGCCCGTGGTCCAGCATGATCTGGTGCGCGCGGGAGATCGCTTCCTGCGCCTTTTCGGTGTAGCGATTGAAGCCGTCCAGACCGTCCATCTATGGGGTCCTTTTCTTCGTAGTGGGCCCGCGGTTCAGCGGGTGACGCGTTGCAGCATCTCTTTCAGGCGCTGCACTTCAGCGCGATGCCGGCTCTCGATTTCGGCCAGCGCCCGTTCGTGCTCGGCGTGTACTTGTTCCATCTTCTCGGTCAGGTTCAGAATCACCTCGACCCCGGCCAGATTGACTCCCAGGTCCTGGGTGAGGCGGCGGATGCGCCGGACCCGTTCCACATCCCGGGACGAGAACATCCGCACCGATCCCTGGGACCGCCCGGGGCGCAGCAGGCCCATTCGCTCGTAATTACGCAGCGTCTGCGGATGGGTACCGGTCAATTCCGCCACCACGCCGATGAAGAACACCGGCCGCGACGCTTCCGGGGCGGCTTCGCCCGCGGGTCCTGGGTCTTCTCGATCAGAGGACATTCAACATCTCCTCATCGCGCTGTACATTCGTTTCGCCAAACCCATTCACTCGGGCCTGGTCGGGTTTTCGTTACGGTTCGTCCCAAAGTCATAGATGATCTGCTTCTCGCGGCTGGTCAACCGGGCGGGCATCTGCACCTTCACCCGCACCAGCAGGTCGCCACTTTCCTTGCCGTTCAGCGACGGCAGGCCCTGACCGCGCAGCCGCAGCACCGCTCCATCCCGGGTTTCCGGCGGAATCTTGAGGCGCAGCTTGGACTCGTCGATGTGGCTCACGGTGGCCGTGGCCCCGAGCAGCGCCTCGCTCATCGGCACCTGGATTTCGGTAACCAGCGCGTCGCCACGGCGCTCAAAGCCGGGCGTCATCCCCACGCGGACGCGCAGGTACAGGTCGCCGCGGGTACCGTCCGTGCGCAGCGAGCCCTCGTTGGCGACGCGGATCCGCGATCCGTCGCGGACGCCGCGCGGAATCTTGATCTCCAGCCGCCGGTTTCGCGACCGTCCGTCCGGTTCGGGGACCTTCAGGTTCAAAATTCGCAGGCCGCCGTGATACACCTCGTCCAGCGCGACCGTGATGTCGTGCTCGATGTCCGCCACCCGGCTTGGCCGCGCCGAACGCGTGCCGCGCACACCGGTGGGCGCGCCGGCGGCAGCCCCGAACAGGGATTCGAAAAAGTCGCTGAAGCCGCCGAAGCCCGAGAACCCGAACCCGCCCATCCCGGCGTCCTGCACCCCGGCCCGCCGGAATGCCTCGTCCACCGAGCCCGCCCGGCGGTAGTCGGTCCCAAATTGGTCGTACTTGCGGCGCTTGTCGGCATCGCCCAGCACCTCGTAGGCCTCGTTGATTTCTTTGAAACGATCCGAGGCCTTCTCATCGCCGGGGTTCACATCGGGGTGGTACTTGCGGGCCAAGCTTCGATAGGCCGCCTTGACCTCGTCCGGTTTGGCCCCACGTTTGACGCCGAGGATCTTGTAGTAGTCCTTGTACTCCATCGGCATCGCGCGCCCCCTAGGCCTGCACGTCCAGCGGATTGCCGCCGGAGTCCGCGCTCGGGTCCGCTTCCTCCGCGGGATCCGGTTCGCCCCGGTCGTGCGCGGCCACCCGCACCGCGGTCGCCCGCAGCACTTCACCGTCCAGCAGATAGCCGGTGGCCAGTACCTCGAGGATGCTGCCCTCCGCCACGTCGTCGCGAGGGCTCGTGGCGACAACCTCGTGGATGTGCGGGTCGAACTCCTCGCCGACCGGGATCCGCGATACGCCGTGCCGTTCCAGGATCCCGGCGAACTGTTTGCCGGTCAGCTTCACGCCCTCCAGCAGCCCGTCGGCCGAAGGGGCGGACTCCGCCGCCTCCAGCGCCCGGGTGAGGTTGTCGACGATCGGCAGGAACGTCAGCAACAGATCGGCCTTGCGCCGGCGGGCCGTCTCGGCCAGGTTGCGATCCAGGCGCTTGCGGTAGTTGTCCAGGTCCGCCTGCAGGCGCAAGTACTTGTCGCGATAGTCGTCGACTTCGCCGGCTTCGGGGCTATCCACCGCCGCCGCCGGCTCGTCGCGGTTCTCGTTGGGTTCGGCGCTCACGACCGATCCCTAGTCCTCGTCCGCCGCGCTGAACTCGGCATCGACCACATCGTCCTCGAGGTCTTCGGCGTCGCCGGCCTCGACATCCGCGGCCTCGGCGGTTTCAGGTTCGGCCTCACCGTTGGCGCCGGCGGACTCGTAGATCGCCTGCCCGACTTTCATGCGGAGCTCATCAAGTTCCGCGGAAAGGGCCTGTAGCTTCTCCGCGTCCGGCGGCTCGCTCTTGAGCTCTTCCCGGATCGACTCGATCAGCGCAGTGAGGCCTTCCTTGTCCTCATCGGAAATCTTGTCGGCGTTATCGCTGATCATCCGCTCGGTCTGGTACGCCATGCTGTCGGCGGTATTAGTCGCCTCGACCGACTCGCGCCGGTCGCGGTCCTCGTCGGCGTGCTGCTCGGCCTCCTTGATCAGCGAATCCACCTCGTCCGAGGAAAGATTGGTCGAAGCGGTGATCGTTATCTTCTGCTCTTTGCCGGTACCCAGGTCCTTGGCCTTCACACTGACGATGCCGTTCACATCGATGTCAAAGGTAACCTCGACCTGGGGCACTCCGCGCGGCGCCGGTGGGATGCCTTCCAGCCGGAATCTGCCCAGCGTCATGTTGTCGGGGGCCATGGGCCGTTCGCCCTGCAACACATGGATATCAACCGCCGACTGTCCGTCTTCGGCCGTGGAGAAGACCTCGGACTTGCTCGTCGGGATGGTGGTGTTGCGCTCGATGAGCGGGGTCATGACGCTGCCCAGGGTCTCCACCCCGAGCGACAGCGGCGTCACGTCCAGCAGCACCACATCGCTTACATCGCCGGTGATCACCCCGGCCTGGATCGCGGCGCCGACCGCAACCACTTCGTCCGGGTTGACACTGCGGTTTGGCTCCTTGCCGGTCAGGCTCTTGATCAGTTCCTGCACCGACGGTATCCGGGTGGAGCCACCGACCAGCACGACCTCGTCGAGCCCTTCGGCGGTCATCCCGGCGTCCTTCAACGCCTGCCGTAGCGGCTCGACCATGCGATCGTTCAGATCGGCGATCAGCTCCTCGAACTTGGCGCGTGTGATCGACATCGTCAGGTGCTTGGGACCCGCCTGGTCGGCGGTGACGAAGGGCAGATTGATGTCGGTCTGCGGCGTCGAGGAAAGCTCAATCTTGGCCTTCTCGGCCGCCTCGACCAGCCGCTGCAGGGCCTGGCGGTCTTTGCGCAGGTCGATGCCCTGTTCCTTCAGGAACTCGTCGGCCATGTAGTTGACGATCCGCTGGTCGTAATCATCGCCGCCCAGGTGGGTGTCGCCGTTGGTGGCCTTGACCTCGAAAACGCCCTCGCCGACTTCCAAAATGGAGACGTCGAAAGTGCCGCCGCCGAAGTCCCAGACCAGGATCGTCTCCGTGCTCTGGTTCTCAAGCCCGTAAGCCAGGCTGGCCGCGGTGGGCTCGTTGATGATGCGCAGAACTTCCAGCCCGGCGATGGTGCCGGCGTTCTTGGTGGCCTGGCGCTGGGCATCATTGAAGTAGGCCGGCACCGTGATGACCGCCTGCTTCACCTCGTCGCCGAGGAACGCTTCGGCGTCCGCCTTGAGCTTCTGCAAGACCATCGCCGAGATCTCTTCTGGCGTCAGATCCTGCTTGAGTTCCGGGATCCGAATGCGCGCCTCGCCGCCGGGGCCTTCGACCACCTCAAACGACGCCGCCGCGCGCTCGCTCTCGACCTCGTCGTGATGGCGGCCGATGAAGCGCTTTGCCGAGTAGATCGTATTCTCCGGGTTCAACACGGCCTGCCGCCGTGCCAGTTGCCCGACCAGGCGCTCGCCGTTCTTGGTGTGCGCCACGACCGAGGGCGTCAGCCGGCTGCCTTCGGCGTTGGTGATGACGGTGGGCGTGCCCGCCTCCATCACAGCAACGACCGAGTTCGTCGTTCCCAGGTCGATTCCGACAACCTTTGCCATTCGTAGAGCCCCTTTCGTTTAGGCCAGTACAGTTCGCCCGGGAATCGCTCGATGCGCCCGCAAATCGGCGGGGTAGATTGCCCGGGCCAGGACTTGATCCATGTGATCCACAAGTTCGAATTTCATATCCGTTCGTATCTCCGCCGGGATGTCCTCCAGGTCGGCTTTGTTGGCCGCCGGCACGATCACTTCCCGGATGCCGATGCGGTGCGCGGCCAGCACCTTTTCCTTCAGGCCGCCGATCGCCAGCACGTTGCCCCGCAGCGTCACCTCACCGGTCATGGCGATATCGCCGCGCACCGTCGCCCCCAGCAGTGCCGATACCAGCGCCGTACTCATCGCGATCCCGGCCGAGGGCCCGTCCTTGGGCGTCGCGCCCGCCGGGACGTGCAGGTGAATCCGGCTGCGATCGAACACGTTGGACTGGACCCCCAGGTCCTGCGCCGCGGAGCGCGCGTACGAGAGCGCGGTGCGGGCCGATTCCTTCATCACCTGCCCCAGGTTGCCGGTGTGCACAAACGCCGCCTTGCCCTCCATCCAGGCCGCCTCCACCTGCAACATTTCGCCGCCATACGGGGTCACCGCCAGGCCGTTCACCAGTCCCACCGTGTCGCCGTGCAGGTCCTCCTCCGGAACGAACTCCGGCGGCCCCAGCAACTCATCCAGATCTTCCGCGTCAACCGTCACCGACTGCAGTTCGCCATCGGCGATCCGCCGTGCCGCCTTGCGGCACAGCGAGGCGATCGTGCGCTCGAGGTTCCGCACCCCGGCTTCCCGCGTGTAGCTGTCGATGGCCCGGCTCATCGCCTCATCGGTGATGGTGAACTGGCCTTCCTTCAGCCCGTGCTCTTCCCGCTGGCGTTCTTCCAAGTAGCCACGGGCGATCGCCGTCTTCTCGGCCTCGGTGTATCCAGAAAGTTGAATGATTTCCAGGCGGTCCCGCAAGGTGGCCGGGATCGCGCCGGCGTCGTTGGCGGTCAGCACGAACATCACCTGCGAGAGGTCGTATCCAATCTCGATGTAATGGTCCGAAAAGCTGTGGTTATGTTCGAGGTCCAGCACTTCCAGGAGAGCCGAAGAGGGATCGCCGCGAAAGTCGCGGCCGATCTTGTCGACTTCGTCCAACACGAAAACCGGATTGGTCGTCCCGGCCTGCCGCATGCCCTGAATTATCCGGCCCGGCATCGCCCCCACGTAGGTGAGGCGATGCCCGCGAATCTCCGCCTCGTCCCGCACCCCGCCCAGCGATATCCGCACAAACTCGCGTCCCAGCGCCTTCGCGATCGAGCGGCCCAGGCTGGTCTTGCCCACCCCCGGCGGGCCCGACAAACAGAGCACCGGGCTCCGCAGCGTGCTGGAGAGACTCCGCACCGCCAGATACTCAAGAATCCGCTCCTTGACCTTCTCCAGGCCGTAGTGATTGGCGTCCAGCGCCTTTCGCGCCCGGGCGATCGAAACCGACCGCGAACGCCGCGCCCCCCAGGGCAGGTCGAGCAGCCAGTCGACGTAGTTGCGAATCACCGCCACCTCGGGCGACGCCGGCGCGGTGGCTTCCAGCCGGTCAACCTCCTTGGACGCCTTTTCGCTGACTTCCTCCGGCATATCCGATTCGGCGATCCGCTCGCGCAACTCGTCCACGTCTTCCGTCTGTGGATTGGCGATGCCGAGCTCACGCTGAATCGTGCGCAGCTGTTCACGCAGGTAAAAATCGCGCTGCACCTTCTCAATTCCATCCTGGATCTTCGCCTGGATTCGCTCGCGGACATCCAGAACGTGCAGCTGTTCCGACAGGTAGAGGCTGGCTTTGTAGAGCCGCTCGTAGGTGTCCAGCGTCTCCAGGATCTCCTGCTGTGTCTCCAATTCCATCGCCGCGTGCGCGGCCACCAGGTCAACCAGCCAGTCAGGGTCGGAAATCCGGCGCGCCAGCGAGACGACTTCGGCGGGAAGCCCGTTGCCCTTCTCGGCGAATTCTTGCACCTGGGCGGCGACCGCCCGGCG
>CAYYTN010000128.1:0-262 GCA_964474495.1 uncultured Chloroflexota bacterium | reverse complement strand
CCAGTTCAACCGTTTCTTCAAGCCGGGGGCGGACCTCGGCGACCGACGCGATCACCGCGTCGCCGGCCAGGTCCGTGTCCACGATCTCCGCCCGGTACAACCCCTCCATGAGCACCGAGAAGCCGCCCTCGGGCATCCGGTACTTGCGCACCACCCTGGCGACGGTCCCGACCCGATAGAGGTCCTTCGCGCTCATCTTGCGGCGCCCTCCCCCCTTCTGCGCCACCAGGAACACCAGTCCGTCACCCTGCTCGGCATGCTC
>CAYYTN010000127.1:5737-7477 GCA_964474495.1 uncultured Chloroflexota bacterium | reverse complement strand
CGATGGCGGTGTACGGGTATGCGGCCGAGCACTATGACTTTTGGCGGGCGGAACTGGACCGCGACGACCTGACGTTCGGGATGGCGGGGGAGAACCTGACGATCGACGGTCTGCTAGAGGCGGAGGTGCGGGTGGGAGACACGTTCGCGGTCGGAAGCTGCGTCTTGCAGGCGACGCAGCCGCGGATTCCCTGCTACAAGCTGGACGCGGCGTTTGAACTGGAGGGCATGGTGGAGCGCTTCCGCGAGGCGCACCGCTACGGGGTGTACTTCCGGGTGCTGGAGGAGGGCGACCTGGGGAAGGGGGATGAGTTCCGGCAGGTCGAGGCGGCGGCGGCGAGCTACGCGATTGAGCGGGTGGGCCGGCTGCACGGGGGGTATGCGACGGACCGGGAAGCGGTGCGGGCGCTGGCCGAGTTGGAGACGCTGGGGCCGCGGGCGCGGCGCAAATTCGGCCTGCTGCGCGATGGGGCCGGGTAGAGGCGCGAGTGATCCGCCCGCATCAGCCGCGCAAGGTGGTGTTCTGGGACTTCCACGGGACGCTGGCGCACGCCCCGATGGAGTGGGGGGCGGCAATGGTGGAGTTGCTGGATGCGGCGCGGCCCGGGCACGGGATCGACCGCGAGACGATGTTCGGGTGCATCCAGGAGGGGTTTCCCTGGCATACGCCGGAGCGGCCGCATCCGGAACTGGGCACGGCGGACGCCTGGTGGGGGCACGTGGAGCGGGCGATGGCCCGCGGCTACAGGCGCGCCGGGCTCGAAGAAGGCCTGGCGGGCGAACTGGCCGGGCGGGTCCGGGAGCAGTTCTTGAAGCCGCATCGCTATCGGGTTGATCCGACGGCGCGGCAGGCCCTGCAAACGGTGGCGGCGGCAGGCTGGGCAAACATGGTGCTGTCGAACCACGTGCCGGAACTGGAGCGAATCCTGGCCGATCTGGGGCTGCGGGACCTGGTGGAGCGGGTCTTTACGTCGGCGCGGACCGGCTACGAAAAGCCGCATCGCGGGGCCTTCGAGGGGCCGTTCCGGGAGGCCGGTGAGCCGGAGCAAGTCTGGATGGTAGGGGACAACCCGATCCCGGCGATCCGGGTGGGCGGTGGGGCGGGGGATTCGGCGCGGGTGGCGGCGGATTTGCGGGAAGTTGCGGCGTTGATCGTGGCGTCGGATGGGGACCGAGGCGAGGCCGGGAGCGGAATCCTGCCATAATCGCGGGCCGCGGCCAGCGAAGGGAGCCAACGTGTCCGACCAGGATCTAGCCCGTATATCCGCCACCCGGCTCGCCGCGATGATCGCGGACCGGCAGGTTTCCCCGATTGAGCTTGCCGATCACCTGCTGAAGCGGATCGAGAAGCTGGATTCGAAGCTGAACGCGTTCTCGTATTTCGATCCGGAGCATGTGCGGGAGTGGACGGGCCAGGTCGGCGGTGCTGCGCGGGGACGAATTGGGTCCGTTGCACGGGGTTCCGGTGGCGATTAAGGACGGGATCGCGGTGAAGGGGATGCCGTCGAGTTCGGGGGCGCGGCTGTTCGCGGACAGGATCTCGCCGGGGGACGCGCCGTTGGCGGCGCGGCTGCGGAAGGCGGGGGCGATCGCACTGGGGAAGACGACGATGCCGGAGTTCGGGCACAAGGCGGTGACGGAGGGTGGGTTGCACGGGATCACGCGCAATCCGCACAACCTGGATTACACCCCCGGGGGATCGACGGGGGGCGGAGCGGCGGCGGTGGCGGCGGGATTCGCG
>CAYYTN010000127.1:0-5711 GCA_964474495.1 uncultured Chloroflexota bacterium | reverse complement strand
CATCCCGGCGTCGTTCTCGGGTATTTACGGTCTCAAGCCGTCGGTCGGGCGGGTGCCGTTCTGGCCGGCGTACCACGGGTTCGAGCAGCTGGCTTGCGCCGGACCGCTGGCGTACGACGTGGCGGACATGGCGCTGGCGATGGACATCATCAGCGGGCCGAGTGAGCTGGACCTGAACACGCTACCGGCGCCGGACGTGAGTTATGTCCAGGCGATTGAGGATTATGACGTTGCCGGAATGCGGCTGGCGTGGAGCCCGGATCTCGGGGTGGCGGCGGTGGATGGCGAAGTGGCGGCGGTGGCGGAGGCGGCGGCGGCGCATTTCGAGACGGCGGGCTGTGTGATCGAACCGCTCCGGCAGGCGTTCCCGAACGTTACGGAAGCGTGGTACGACCTGTTCTGTGTGGGTTTCGCGGCATCACGGCGGGAGGACTTCGACGCAACCCGGCACCTGATGGATGAGACGTTCATCGCGATCGTCGAGCACGGCTTAACGCTGTCGGGGACGGATATCTTCCGGGCGGGGAACGCGCGCCGGGAGGCGCTGGCGGAAACGGCGTCGGTGTTCGAGCGCTACGACGCGCTGCTGCTGCCGACGGTGGCGATCCCGCCGCTGGCGATTGGACGCTGCGCGACCGACCCGGCGAACGAGTACGACGGCGGCTTGAAGGAGTGGGGGCAGCTGACGTTTACGTTCAATATGACGGGGCAGCCGGGGGCCAGTGTGCCGGCGGGGTTCGTGGGCGACGGCCTGCCGGTGGGCCTGCAGATCGTGGGGCGACGCTACGCCGAGGCGACGGTGCTGCGGCTGGCGCGGGCCTATGAGGCGGTGGCCGGGGAGCCGGTGCGGCCGGCCGCGCCCTTCGGGTAACCGAGGGCTAGTCGCCGGCTGGCAGGGCGGCGACGGCGCGGTCGAGGGCGGCGATGAAATCGTCGATCTCGGGCTCGCCCATCGGCGTCGAGAGCCCGCCGAGGCCGTCGCGGGAGACGATGATGCCTTCGTCCAGCAGGTTGAGGTGGAGTTGCGACATGCGCGCCTTGGGGGCGGCGCCGCGGAGGGTGTCGCGGTAGTCCACTATCGGCCGGGCGTTCATGACGACCCGAAACACGGAGCCGTCTCCGGAAATCTGGGCGTTCTCGCCGGCGTCGGCGAAGACGGCGTTGGCGCCGTCGCGCAGCCGCGCGCCCAGGTGGTTCAGGCGGTCCACTTCCGCCGGCGTGAGTTGCTCCAGGGCCGCCTTGCCGGCGACCATCGTCATCGGATTGGCGCTGAAGGTGCCGCCGGAGATCACCGTCGCCGCTCCGCGGGTCGGGTCCAGAAGGTCCATGATCTCGCCCCGGCCGCCAACCGCGCCGACCGGTAGACCGCCGCCGATGACTTTGCCGAGGGTGGTGAGGTCGGGATCGCCGCCGTACTCGCCCTGCGCGCCGCCGTAGCCGACGCGGAAGCTGATGATTTCGTCGTAGATCAGCGGGATGTAGTAGCGCCGGGTGATTTCGCGGAGGAACTCGAGAAAACCGGGGCGGGGACGCGGGAAGCCGGCGCGGTTTGACAGGGGATCGGTGATGAAGGCGCCGATGGTGCCGGCGTGCTCGGCCAGGATGCGCTCGAGGGCGTCGGGGTCGTTGTAGGGAATGACGACGACTTCATCGAGGACGGAGGCGGCCAGGCCGCCGGAATTGGCGACGGCGACCGGGGCGCGGTCGGGACCGGGATCGGCGGCGGCGGGCCCGGCGCTGACCTGCATGTGGTCGTAGTAGCCGTGGTAGAAGCCTTCAAACTTGGCGATCCGGTCGCGGCCGCTGTACGCGCGGGCCAGCTTGATGGCGTACATGACGGCTTCGGTGCCGGAGTTGGTGAAGCGTATCTTCTCGATGGTTTCCACCCGGTCGGCGACGAGGCGGGCCAGGTCGAGTTCGTCGCCGGCGGGCTCGGACCAGGCGGTGCCCAGCTCGATTTGCTCGTGCAGCGCGGCCTTGATGGCCGGGTGGCCGTGGCCGTGGATGAGCGCGGTCATGCAGTTCAGGAAGTCCAGCCGTTCCACGCCATCCACATCGGTCAGGCGGCAGCCTTCGGCCGACTTGCCGTAGATGGGGTAGGGGGCGTGGTAGTAGTGGAGGCGGGAGGTGCCGCCGGGGATGCGATGGCTGGCTTCGTCAAACAGCCGCGCCGTCGCCGATCCCTTTTCGAGGAAGACGTTCTGTCGACCGGTGGCAACCATTTCGCATCCGCCTTCTTCCATATGTAGCGATCACTGCGGCCGTATATCCGGCTGCGCCCCGGAGTTTTGCGGAACGCGGGCCATTCTAGCTGTCGGGAGCGCCTGTGATTGATCCGTGACGTTCTTCAAGGTGGTGGTGGTGCGGCTGTTACTCCGTTGGAATACGCTCTGGACGGTGGATCGGTTGCACCGTTGCGGGCGGTACCTGGCCACGCCTCGACGGCGAAGACCCGGTGGGGAGTTGGGAGTTGCGGTCCGGTGCGGCGAGAGCCATTCCCGTGCCTGAAGTTGGGACGCTGCGATCCGCCGGGATTCGCACCGCGGGCCGGAGTGGGGGCCGGCTGACGTGCGCGCAACGCTGTCGCTAGGGTCGGTCGTGCTGGGCGGGGTGGCCACCGCACTGGTGATCTTCGTGATCGCGGTCGAGTTGCAGGCCGGGGGCGCCACGCCGCATGCCGCGGCCAGCTACCAGGCCAACGCGGACACGCCGGAGGAATGCTGGGAGTCCGGCCTGACGATGCAATTCTCGGACTATCCCGAGGAGGCGGTCGCCGAATACGGACGGGCGATTCAGCTGGACCCGACCTTCACCGCGGCCTACCGTTCGCGAGCCTCCACCTACATATCGATGGCGGAGCCCGCGCTGGCGATCGCCGATCTGGATGTGGCGATCGAGCTGGATCCGAGCAGCTTCCACGCGTTCCAGGACCGGGCGTTTGCCCTGCAGATGCAGGGCGACCTGGACCGGGCGGTGGCGGATCTGGGGTCGGCGATCGCGCTGGCCCCGGACAACCCCGATCTCTACTGCAATCGCGGCATCCTGCTGGGGGAACGCGGCGACTATGCGGAATCGATAGCAGACTTCTCCCGGGCCATCGAACTCGACCCCGCGTCCGCCCGGGCGTACTACAACCGGGGCGTCAGCTACTCGCGCCTGGGGGATTCCGCGCGGGCCTTCGATGACTTCGACAGCGCGCTGGAGCGCGCACCGCGGCACGCCGCGGCGCTGCTGAATCGGGGACTGATTCACGAGGAACGGGGAGATTGGGAGGAGGCGAGCCGCGATTTTGAGTCGGCGCTGAGCCATGCCCCCGACCCGGAGATTCGGGACGAGGCGGTGGCCGCTTTGCAACGGCTTTCCGGCTGACCGACGGGTTGCGGGGAGGGACCACCGCCCGCTGTCAGCCGGCAGTGGCCTCGCCGATGGCGGTGAGCAGCTGGTCGGTGGTGCCGGGCTTGGACAGGATGGCGACGACCCCGGGCGGGTCGAGCGCCTTGTCGTTGATGGCGATGTGCCCGGTGAGGATGATGACCGGGCAGCCCGGGTGGCTCTCGCGCGGGCGGGCGGCAACCGGCCAGCCGTCCATACCGGGACGGCGCAGGCCGCCGAGGACGGCGTCGAATCTCCCGGGTGCGAATCGCGCGGTCGCATGTTCGCCATCACCGGCGGTTTCGACCCGGCTACGGTGCCCTTCGAGGATCTGGGCGAGGGCCTGGCGCAGCAGAACCTCATCGTCGAATACCAGGATCGTCTTGCCGGCAACGATCGGTACCTCAGGGGAGGCGGCGCCGTCGATGGAACGCTCCGCCGGGGAGGTCGCGGGCAACTCGACAGAGAATGTGGAGCCTTCGCCGGGCGCCGCGCACGGGGTGAGTTGCCCGCCCGTGCCACGGATGAGGACACGGGCAGAACTGAGCTCGAGGCCCTGGCCGGCAGGGGAGGGACGGGGGGCTGGAGAGCGGCCGCCGGCTCAGTCCCGGTGAACCGCCGGGGGATGGCGAGGTTCCCGGGAGGGGCGGGGCGGGGGCTGGTTGAGGGCAGTCAGATCTGGCCGGGGCCCGGGACCGAGCGGTAGACTCAAACCTGTAATGCCGACGTAGCTCAACGGTAGAGCAGCGGTTTTGTAAACCGCAGGTTGTGGGTTCGACTCCCTCCGTCGGCTCCGGGATTCACCGGCGCAGGCCGGCGGTACCTGCGCCTACGTCCGGATGCGAGTCCGGCCGGGACTGCTCTTCCCGGGTGCGCCGGCCGACGGGGATCTGCCGGCGGTGGGCGCCGGTTGGGGCTGGCGAGAGGAGGCTCTGGGGAAAGGTAATCGAGAGCACAACCGCCGGAAGCGCACTCGTCTAGAATCCTCGCAGGAAGCCTCCGGGAGGGGTCGGCGCGAAGTCGCTGTGTTCCCCGGGGCGGGCCGTGCGTGCCGAAGTGGATCAGCAGAGAAGGTGACCCGGGTGTCGAGCGATACGGCGCAGTCCAGTTGCACGATTCTGTATATCGAGGACAACGCCGCCAACATCACCCTGGTGCGGGCAATCCTGTCGCAGCGGGATGACGTGGAGTTCATAAGCGCGGGGACGGCGGGCGAGGGCATCGCGATGGCGAACAAACGTATCCCGGACCTGATCCTGCTGGACCTGCGGTTGCCGGATATGTACGGCACCCAGACGTTCCGCCGGTTTCAGAGCGATCCGCGCACCGCGGACATCCCGGTGATCGCGCTGAGCGCGGACGTGTCCAACCACCGGGTGTCGGAGATCCTCGAGCTGGGGTTTGCCGGGTTTATCGCGAAGCCGTTTGACCCGGACGATCTGCTGGCCCGGATAGATTCGACCCTGGCGGCGTCCTGAGCCGGGCCGGCCCCGGGGTCAACCAGACCCGTCCGTACCGGGCTCCGATGCGGGAGGCGCTCTAGACGCGCTCGTGCCAGGGGCCGGAACGCCGTTGACTGGCTTCGCTGATACTCGGCAGAGGGCCGCCGGCGTCGGCGACGATCTTCGCGAAGAGGCGCTCGCCGACTTCGGGTAACTCAGCGGCCAGATTGCGCTCGAGGCCGGGATCGTCGGCGAGCCGGAAGAGAAGTTGCTCGGCGCCGTTGTTGCGCGCCTGGAACTGGAACTCGCGGTCCTGGTAGCGGACGTACCGGCCCATGCTGCCGGTGACGAATTCGCGGCCCGGGGACTCTCCGGAGATGACCGGCCAAAGATCGTGGCCGTCGACGGGTTTCGGCGGGTCCAGGCCCACCCGGGCGGCGATGGTGGGCAGGATGTCGTGGTCGTAGACGAATTCGTCGACGACGGCCCCGGCGCCACGTCCGCCGGGCTCGCGGATCATCATGATTATGTCAACCAGCTCGGGGTACTGGTAGTCCTCCAATTTGCCCATGATGCCGCGCTCGCCGAGGGAGTGGCCGTGGTCGGATACGACTACCAGCAGGGTGTCGTCGAGCAGGGCCAGGTCGCGGAGGCGGTTGACCAGGCGGCCGAGCCATTTGTCGACCATGGCGACTTCGCCGGCGTAGAGCGCGCGGGTGTGGGCGATTTCGGCCGGGGACATCCAGTCGCAGGGGCCGTAGATGGGCCAGGTTATGTCGCGGCCGGTGTAGCCGGGGTCGTAGGGCTCCCAGTACCAGGGGGGCGGGTCGAAGGGTTCGTGGGGGTCAAAGCTGTCGACGACCAGGAAAAAGTCGTCGTGGCGGTTGTCTTCGAGGA
>CAYYTN010000126.1:4860-7505 GCA_964474495.1 uncultured Chloroflexota bacterium | reverse complement strand
CAGCAGCTTTCGCCGGCTGAGTTCGCTCAATACGCGCATCTACTCTACCCCTTGCAATGCCGACGCAATCACGTCGGCTCAAACCGATTCCCGCCGCAGGCCCCATCCGGGGCCAAACGGCCTACTACCCTTTGATTCCGCTGGTGACGATGCCCTGGACAAACAGCCTCTGCAGCATTACGTACAGAATGGCCAGCGGCAAAGCCGAGATAAATGTCCCGGCCATTAACACGCCCCAGGGAATGATTTCGCCCTTCATCGATGACAGCCCGACCTGGATGGTCATCCAATCGGGCTTGTTGATGACGACCAGTGCCCAGAGAAAGTTGTTCCACGATGCGGTGAAGGTGAAGATGGCCAGCGCCGCCAGCGCCGGCTTGCTGTTCGGCAGGATTATCTGCCAGAGCACCCGGAACCAGTTGCAGCCGTCGATCCGGGCCGCGTCCTCAAGCTCCCGCGGGAAGTTCAACATGAACTGCCGGATCAGGAAGATGCCGAAGAACTCGATCAACTGGATGGACGCGATGCCCTGGTAGGTGTCGAGCCAGCCGAGATTCTTGACGATGATAAAGCTGGGGATCAGCCGCACCTGCAGCGGCACCATCATGGCGCCGACGTAGACGAAGAACATGAAATCCCGGCCCTTGAACCGCAGACGCGCGAAGGCGTAGCCGGCGGTGACGGTGAAGGTCATATTCGTGGCCAACACGATCCCCGCCACGACGAAACTGTTTATCAGCCAGCGGACGATCTGGTAGTCGTTGAAGAGGATTCGATAGTTCTCGGTGTAGAAGGTCTTGGGAAAGAAGTTGATGCCCACCTGAAAGATCTCGCGGGGCTCCTTCAATGAGGCGCTGACCATCCAGAAGTAGGGGATCAGGACCAGCAGGGCGCCGATGGTCAGGCAGGTGTAGAGCAGCGATCGGGTGCCCCGGCGAATCCACTTCAGCCGCTCGGAATGAATGGTCGATGTGCCTCTGGGCGCCGCCGCCGCCTGGACTGAGCCGGCCATTAGAGCAGCTCCGTTCTACGGCCGATTAGCCGGAATTGAACGAGCGACAGGCCGAATATCAGCACGAAGATAAAGAGCGATACGGCGCTGGCGAAGCCCATGCGGAAGAACTCGAAGGCGTACTGGAACAGGTAGACGACAAGGACATTGGTCGAGTTCACCGGACCTCCTGACGTCATTACGTAGATCACGGCGAAGGAGTTCTGGGTGGCGCGCAGGATACCGAGCACCAGCACGAACAGGGTGGCCGGCATGAGGAGCGGGACGGTGATGTGGCGGAAGACCTGTAGCGGGCTCGCGCCGTCAATCTTGGCGGCTTCCTTCAGCTCTTCGGGCACGCCCTGGAGGGCGGCCAGATAGATGACCGTGAAATAGCCTACCTCCCGCCAGACAAAAGTCAGGATGACGGTGGGCATCGCCCAGTCACGGGACGCCGTCCAGCGCGGCTGCGGGATGCCGAGCTCGCGGAGGACGTTGTTGATGAAGCCGAATTGGGGATCGAATATCCAGAGCCAAATGACGGCGGTGGCGACCAGCGAGGTGACCACCGGCGAGTAGAACAGACCGCGGTAGACGCCCGAGGCCCGGATTCCGGCGTTGAGGCTCATGGCGGTGATGATCGATCCAACCACCATCATGGCCACCGAGCCGACAACGAAGACGAAGGTGTTCCAGGCGGTACGCAGGAAGTCGGGATCGGTGACCAACTCCTTAAAGTTGCCGAATCCGATCCACTGCGCTTCGCCGAGGGGGCGCAACGGGTTCCAGCGATGGAAGCCCAGCCAGAATGAAAGCGCAACCGGCACCAGGATGAACAGAAGGAAGAAGATGACCGAGGGCGTAATGAAAAGCATGCCCCAGCGGGCTTCGTCGTCCTTCAGGTAATGAACAAGACGCCCGATGCGGCCCTTGCGGGGCCGGACCCCCAGGGGTGCGGGCGCGGCCGAGCCTACTGCCATGGTCTCATAACCATCAGTCGATCACTCCGATGCTCTCGCTCTATCCGTCGGTCACCTGGCGGAGCGCGGCTACCGACAGGGTCGCTGACGCAACCCGCACGCCTGAGACGCTGTGGCGGCGGTGCGGTTCCCAGCGAACCGGCCCCCGTTACGCGCCGCCCGTCCCGGTCATGCGTTCGCGTATGGTATTCATTATCGGACCCCGCTGGCAAACGGTTTTGATTGAAGATTGAGATTCGTCGGCCTACCGTTCCCGCGATTTTGATTCGCTGGAATCTGAATCTAGAATCACCTCCCCGGTCTGGATAGTCCGGAACACACCGTGGCAAGGCGCCAGTGTCGATAATCGGCCGGCCGAACATTTTGCTCCTCTTCCCCGATCAGCACCGCTGGGACTTCATGGAATCGACGCCGGGGATGCCGGTGCGGATGCCCAATGTGGAGGCGCTGGCCCGGCGTGGGGTCCGGTTCCGGCAGGCCATCGCCAATTCGCCGCAGTGCGCGCCATCGCGGGCGACGCTGGCGTCGGGGCGCAACTACCGCCGCTGCGGCGTGGTCAACAACACCGTTGACTACCCACTCGACCGGCCAACCGTCTACCAGCGCCTCCGAGATTCCGGCTATCGAGTGGCCGGGGTCGGCAAGTTCGATCTCCACAAGGTCACCGCCGACTG
>CAYYTN010000126.1:0-4799 GCA_964474495.1 uncultured Chloroflexota bacterium | reverse complement strand
CAAATGGCAGGGCGTGGTCCATGGGGAGGACCGACCCCGGGGGCCGTATTTCAAGTTTCTGCACGACCGTGACCTGGTTCGCGCTCATGCCGATGACTTCTATCGCCGCGGCCGGGCGAACCGACAGGGGACAAACTACGGCACGACCTGGCCAACGGCGCTGCCCGAGGATGCCTATTGTGACAACTGGATCGGCGCCCAGGGGGTGAAGGTACTGCGGGAAATGCCGCCTGACGCGCCGTGGTTCATGCAGGTCAACTTCACCGGCCCGCACGATCCGATGGACGTGACGGAACGGATGTACGCGCGCTGGCTGGACGTCGATTTCCCGCAACCGGCCGCCAACTCTCAGCACCGTCCCGAGTTCCACAACCGGGTGCGGCGCAACTACGCGGCGATGATCGAGAACATCGACCGGCAGATCGGCGAACTGCTGGATGTGGTGGCGGAACGCGGCGAGCTGGACAACACGATCGTGGTCTACACCAGCGATCACGGCGACATGCTCGGCGACGGCGACCTGTGGGAGAAGTGCCGCCACCAGCACGGCTCACTGGCAGTACCGCTGGTGATCGCGGGGCCGGGCATCGAGGCCGCCGCGAGTGCGGCCGTCGTCGGCATCAACGACTTCACCGCGACGTTCCTGGGCTACGCGGCGGCGGAGACGCTGCCGGGCATGGACGGGCGATCGCTGCGCCCGTTGCTGGAGGGTCAGACCGACCGGCATCGCGAGGTCGTGTTCGCGGGCATGACCCATCAGAATCCGGGTCAGGAAATCGATCTCGACTGGGATCTGGCCTGGGACGGGCGGCACAAACTGGTGCGGGACCATAAGTCCGGCGCGACCCGGCTGTTCGACCTTGAAACTGACCCGGGCGAACTGGTCGATTGCGCCGCCGACCGACCGGAGATCGCGGCCCGGCTGACTTCCCTGCTGGACGCCGAACTGGCCCGCCCCCACGAATAGCACCTAACCGCTTCGGGAAACCCCGGTGCGGCACACCGAAATGGAGAGACCGAGAATGGCCCGAAGCGGACGACCGAACATCCTGTTCCTGATCCCCGACCAGCATCGCTGGGACTTCATGGAGACGACCCCGGGCCTGCCGGTGCGGATGCCGAACGTGGAGGCGCTGGCGGCGCGGGGGATGCGCTTCAACCAGGCGATCGTGAACTCGCCGCTCTGCGCGCCGTCGCGCGCCTGCCTGGCCTCGGCCCGCAACTATCACCGCACCGGCGTGGAGGACAACCTGCAGGACTACCCGCTGGACCTGCCAACGTTCTACCAGGCGCTGCGCGCGGCGGGCTATCGCACCGGCGGGGTCGGCAAGTTCGACCTCCACAAGAACACCTCGGACTGGGGCCCGGACGGCAAGCGCTGCCTGGACGAGTGGGGTTTCAGCGACGGTGTCGACAACGAGGGCAAGTGGGACCTGGTCTGGAACTGCGCCGAGGCGCCGAAGGGGCCGTATTCGGGTTACCTCCACGGGCGCGACCTGATGGCGGCCCACGTGGCCGATATGGAGACCCGAGCGCCGGGGACCGACGAGCACCGCAACTACGGCCAGACGGCGCCCTCGCCGCTGCCGGAGGAGGCCTATTCGGACAACTGGCTGACGGAGAACGGGCTGGACACCATCAACGGCTTCCCGGCCGACGCGCCGTGGTTCCTGCAGGTCAACTTCACCGGGCCCCACGAGCCCAACGACGTCACCGCGCGGATGCACGCCCGCTGGCAGGGGGTTGAGTTCCCGGAGGCGCACCGCAACACCCAGCACGACCGCGACTTCCACAACCGGGCGCGCCAGAACTACTCGGCGATCCTGGAAAACATCGACCGCCAGATCGGGCGGCTGCTGGAGACGGTGGCGGCCCGCGGTGAACTGGACAACACGATTGTGGTCTACAGCAGCGATCACGGCGAGATGCTGGGTGACAACGACCTTTGGGCCAAGACGCATCCGAACCAGGGCTCCATCGCGGTGCCGCTGGTGGTGGCCGGGCCGGGGGTCCAGCAGGGCGTCAAGAGCGACGCGCTGGTGGCGCTGATCGACCTGGCGGCTACCTTCGTGGACTACGGCGAGGCGGAACTGCCGCCGGGCAGCGACGCGCTGAGCCTGCGCCCAACCCTGGAGGGGACAGCAACGACGCACCGCGAGCACGTCTTCTCGGGCATGACCCGCAAGGGCACGACGCTGGACTGGGACCTGGTGTGGGACGGCCGCTACAAGCTGGTCGTCCATCGCAAGATCGCCGACGAGCTTCTTGACCTGCAGAGCGATCCCTTCGAGAACGACAACATTATCGAATCCGCGCCGGACGTGGCGGCTCGGCTCCGGAAACTCCTGGAGGCCGAACTGGCCCGCGGCGACTAGAAAGGTACCGAATTGGCAACCAGCGGCCAGCCGAACATCCTGTTTCTGTTTCCGGATCAACACCGCCATGACTGGGTCGGCTGGAACGCCGACCTGCCGGTTCGCACGCCCAACCTGGATCGGCTGGCGGCGGAGGGGGTGGCGTTCAACCGGATGATCTGTAATTCGCCGCTCTGCGCGCCTTCGCGGGCGACGCTGGCGCTCGGCGTGAACTACCGGCGCTGCGGCGTCGTCGACAACCTGGATGACACGCCGCTGGACCGTCCGATGGTCTACCAGCATCTGCGCGACGCCGGGTATCGGGTCGGGGCGGTGGGCAAGGTCGACCTGCACAAGGGTACCTACGAGTGGAAGGTTGACGGCTCGAGCTGGCTGGACGATTGGGGCTTCACCGAGGGCATCGACAACGAGGGCAAGCACGCCGGCGCCGTCACCGGGGTCGAGGAGCCGGCGGGGCCGTACATGGCCTTCCTGCACGAGCGCGGCCTGCAGCGGGTGCACTATGACGACCTGCACGGCCGGCACAACTTCACCAGCACGGACCCGACGCCGCTGCCGGACGACGCCTATTCGGACAACTGGATCGCGGAGAACTGCCTGGAGTTTCTGCGGTCCTTCCCGACCGATCAGCCCTGGTTCATGCAGGTCAATTACACCGGCCCCCACGAGC
Organism: uncultured Chloroflexota bacterium; assembly: GCA_964474495.1. Lineage (GTDB taxonomy): Bacteria > Chloroflexota > UBA11872 > UBA11872 > VXNJ01 > JASLPR01. Next base: position 1,754 of record CAYYTN010000126.1, on the reverse strand, counting down.
CGATGGACATCACCCAGTCGATGTACGATCGCTGGACCGGCGTGGACTTCCCGCAGCCGCACGGCAATGACGAGTACGACCCCGAGACTCACCGGCAGATACGCCGCAACTACGCGGCGATGCTGGAGAACATCGATCGCCACACCGCCCGCTACCTGGAGGTGATCGAGGAGCGCGGCGAACTGGACAACACGATCATCGTGTACTCCAGCGACCACGGCGAGATGCTGGGCGATCACGAGATCTGGGCGAAGTTCACCCACTACCAGCCGTCGCTGGGGGTTCCGCTGGTGGTCAGCGGCCCGGGTATCCGCGCAACTGATCGAGGTGACGGCGACGTTCATCGACTACGGCGGCGCGGCGCCGCTGCCGGACGCCGACGGCAAGTCGCTGCGGCCGTTGCTGGAAGGCACCGCCGAGCGCCTGCACGAGCAGGTGTTCGCCGGCCTGACCAACCGGACCGAGCCGCCGGATGATGTCGGCGATGGCAGCCTGATCGAGTACATGCTGGTGGCTTCGCGAGCGTTTGACTGGGACGCGGTACTCGACGGCCGCCACAAGCTGGTGCGCAGCCGCGAGGACGGCACCCTGCTGTTTGACCTGGATGACGACCCGCTGGAGACCGTGAATCTCGCCGAGTCGCACCCCGAGATCGTGGCCCGCCTGGGCGCGCTGCTCGATAAGGAACTGGAACGCCCCGTACCGAAAGGAAACGTCTGATGGCAAAATCCGGATCGCCGAACATTCTGTTTTTATTCCCCGACCAGCACCGCTACGACTGGGTGGGCTGGAATCCGGACCTGCCGGTGCGGATGCCGAATCTGGACCGGCTGGCCGCGCGCGGCACCCGCTTTGACAAGGTGATCTGCAATTCGCCGCTGTGCGCACCGTCGCGCTCGACGCTGGCCCAAGGCGTGAACTACCGCCGCTCGGGCACCCTGGACAACAACGACAACACCCCCCTGGACCAGCCGCTCTTCTACCAGAACATGCGCGACGCCGGCTACCGGGTGTCCTCGGTCGGCAAGGTCGACCTGCACAAGGGCACGCCCTACTGGGGCGCCGACGGGGCGAGCTGGCTGGACAAGTGGGGCTTCACCGACGGCATCGACAACTGCGGCAAGCACGCCGGGGCGGCGCACTGGAAGGCGGAGGCGGAGACGCCGTACATCGCCTTTCTGCAGGAGCGTGGGCTGGATCGGGTCCACGTGGACGACCTCGACGGCCGCCACCGCTTCACCAGCACGGACCCGACTCCGCTGCCGGACGACGCCTACCTGGACAACTGGATCGCCGAGAACTGCCTGACCGAGCTACGAAACTTCCCCGCTGACCAGCCCTGGTTCATCCAGGTCAACTACTGCGGCCCGCACGAGCCGATGGACGTGACCCAATCGATGTACGACGCCTGGGACGGAGTCGAATTCCCGATGCCCAACAAGAACGATGAGTTCGACGCGGCGACCCACACCCAGATTCGGCGCAACTATGCCGCGATGATCGAGAACATCGACCGCCACACCGCGCGCTACCTGGAAGTGATCGAGGAGCGCGGCGAACTGGACAACACCGTGGTGGTGTACTCCAGCGACCACGGCGAGATGCTGGGCGATCACAACGACTGGGAGAAGTTCACCTACTACCACCCGTCGCTGTGTGTGCCGCTGGTGATCGCCGGACCTGGGATCCAGCCGGGGGCGGTCAGCGGCGCGCTGACGCAACTGATCGACCTGGCGGCGACGTTCCTGGACTAC
>CAYYTN010000125.1:0-7583 GCA_964474495.1 uncultured Chloroflexota bacterium | reverse complement strand
CCACCCCGGCCGGGGCGATGATCGAGCGGCCCGGCTCGAGGATGAGTTCGGGTTCGCGGTCCGGAGGCAGAGCGGCGCGGACGGCGTCGACGACGGCGCCGACGAGGCGGCCGATGTCGAGTCCGTCGTCGCCGCCGACATAGCGCACCCCGCCACCGCCACCCGGGGACAGCACGGAGAAGGTTGCGCCGTGGCGCTCTTCCATCGCCAGGGCGAATTCGGCCAGGGCGGTGGCGTTGTCGGCCAGGGGCTCGACATCGAAGATCTGCGACCCGATGTGGGCGTGATAGCCGATTAGATCGATGCCGTCGCTGTCCAGGGCCAGCCGGACGAGGCGCTCGGCGTCGCCGGTGGAGATCGGCGTGCCGAACTTGGAATCGAGCATCCCGGTGCGGATGTACTCGTGGGTGTGGGCCGAGATGCCGGGGGTCAGGCGCAGGATCACGCGGGCGGTGCGGCCGGTCTCGCGGGCGAGGGCCGAGAGTGCGCGGAGGTCGTCTTCACCGTCAACGGCGAACCGGCCGACGCCGGCCTCCAGCGCCAGGGCGATCTCGGCGGGTAGCTTGTTGTTGCCGTGGAAGATGATGTCCGCGGCGGGGAAACCGGCGGCGAGCGCCAGGGTGATTTCGCCGCCGCTGACGGTGTCGAGTCCCAGGCCCTCCTCGCGGACGATCCCGAGGATGGTGGGGTCCACGTAGGCCTTGCCGGCGTAGGTGATGCTGGAGTTCGGGTAGCGATCGCGAAGCGGCTGCAAGTAAGCGCGGCAGTTGGCGCGGATGGTCGCCTCGTCATAGATGTACAGCGGAGTGCCGAATTCGGCGGCGAGATCCACCAGGTCGCAGCCGCCGACAACCAGATGGCCGGTGGCGTCGCGGGTTGTGTCGATAGGGAAGATTTCGAGTTCGTTCATGATGAGGCTGGGAATAGGTTGGCGCCGGCGGGGCGACCAGGGGGGCGCTGCGGGAAGTCTAGGCGGCGCACGCCGCGGGCGTCACCTGAATGCGGCGGCGACCTGGCGCCACCCCTGGCCGGCTACCCCGGCGAAACGGCCGCGTTTCCTAGCGGGCGGCGGTTTCCTGGGCCAGCCGGGCCTCGGCCTCTTTGCGCTTGCGCAGTTCACGCTGGCTCCGGGTGGAGGTGGGCGTGGCGGAGGCGGAGGAGGCCTGCCCGGCCAGGGCGGTGCCCGAAGCGATGGCGTCGCGGATCCTCTGCCCGCCGGGCCGCAGGGACGCCAGGGTGAGGGAGGCCATTTGCAGGGACCAGGCCTGGAAGAGCTTGGCGGTTGTGGGAGCGCTGCGATGGCGGGCGTTGATCAGGACGATCATGCTGCTCGGCTCCCAGCGCGCCGGCGGGTCTTCGGGGCCGTCGCCGAGGCTGAAGTCGACGCGAATGCCGGGCCGGCCGAGCCGCAGTTTGGCGTCGGCATCGCCCGGGCCGGTGCGATAGGGGATGTCGAGGACGTCCCAGCGTTCGCCGGTCTTCTCCTTGATTTTGTGAATCGGGGCCAGCTCGGGGCGCTCGCGGACCGCCTTGGAAAGACGTTGGGTGAGATCGCTGGAGAGGCGCGCCAGCCAGCGGGGATCGCGGCGGCCTTCTATTTCGACCCCGCCAAGGGTGCTGAGAATGAGTTGGCGGGCGGCCTTGAGGAAGGCGCGGGTGGGACCGCGGGTTGCGAGTCGCAGGGAGCCCGGCTGGTACTCGAACCAGTCTCCGGTCTGGAACCAGCCGCTGAGGCGCCCCAGGTTGGTGGTGCGAACCGGGAGGCCGAGGGTGCCGCGATAGGCGACGGTCTCGCCCTGGATGAGGTCCACGCCCGGGGCCGCGGCCCGCACCCGACCCTTCGGCACCGAGTCCAGCAGGCTGAGCCGGTACCTGACGGAGCCCTTGTGCTCTTCGCCGGCCTCGCGCCAGGTGAAGGGCAGGTCGCCCTCGGTGAGTAGCGAGCCCGGGTAGGTTCGGGTTGCGACCGGCGCGCGGCCGGCGCCATCATCCAGGTAGACAGCCAGATTGGGTCCGATGGGCAAGCGCTGGAGCGCGCCCACAATGCGAACGTCCTGCATGTCGGTCCGCAATCCTCTGGCGACGAACACGACGGCCTCCCCGGGAGGCAGGTCGGACGCGACGGCGGCCGAATCGATGGCCAGCCGGGAGGTGGTGGCGTTCCAACGAACGATCATTGCGCCTGGCTGACCGCGGGTGACGATCTCGAGTTGCTCCGCGGCGGTGGCTGGGGGCAACAGGTTGAGGGCGGATGCGGCGGCGCCTTCGGCCCCCAGCATGGCCCGTAGCCCGGCATCGTCGGGGGCGCGGCCGTCGTGGGAACAGAACAGGTTGCGGGGCCGGCCGGAATCGTCCCGGGTGATGGCGAAAGAGATAGTGCGGGCGCCGGCTTCGATGGCTAGCGTTCCCAACCCGTACAGGATTGTGCCCATATTGCCCGGGTCCAGGCGGGGTACCTGCTCGGTGGCAATTGCGGATAGCGCGAACTCAGCGGTGCTAGCGGTCATTGGTCGACTCACAATCGGGATGACGCGGACTCATTGTGTGTGCTGGGTGCATTGTACGTAGTTCTCCGTAATCCGCCTCTTTCCGACTGTATCTGGCTCCCCATTCTCATCCCGGTCGCCGTCATAGTATGTCGTCCCCGGCACCAACACAAAGAAATACATTCATACGGGGATTGGCCCGCGGCTTGCATCGTTATCCCTGAGCCGCCCGTCCGATCGTGCGCGGCGGCTACCCGACCGACCGCCCGCACTCCATAGCGAAGACCGTGCGAATCCGGTTCAGACCGCGGTCAGATCCCTATTCGAAATCGCGCGGGGCCGGCCGCGCGGTTCTGGCTAGAGACCCTCGCCGCCCCATTCGAGGACGAACGCTCCCTCGGCGTCGAACCGCTGGATGCGGTTGTTGCCGGTGTCGGCGACGTAGACGCCAATCACGCCGGCCTGGATGCCGGTCGGGCCGCTGAATTCGCCGGGCCCGGCTCCCGCGCCGCCCCACTTGAGATGGAAGGCGCCATCGATGCCGAAGCGGCGAATCTCGTTCTCTTCGGGCATGACGACGAAGTACTGCTCTTTGCGGTCGACCGAGAAGCGACCGGGCATGGTGTCTACGCCTTCCAGATCCGCCCGGAATTCCATGGCTTCCTCATCCCGGGCACGGTCGAATCCGCCGAGCAACCACTCGTAGAGCTTGGCGATGCCTTCGTCGGGCAGCCACAGCAGGCCGAAGACCTCACCGGAAATCGGCACCACCGTGATGCCGGTCCAGATGCCGCCGGGCTCGGGGCTTTCGATCAGTTGTTCGCCGCTGCCATCGAGGGCTATGTAGCTGCGCATCTCGCCTTTGTCATTGATCGTGAAAGGCTGGCCCATGCCGCTGGCGCGCAGCTGGACCATGCCGGGGGCGGCCCAGATGGTGGGCTTGGGCATAAAGCCCTCGGGGTTGCCCAGGTAGAGACCGTACTTCTCGATGCGCTCGTTGCCCGAGTCCACGACCCACAGCTGGCGGCTGCGGTCCTGGGTGGTGTCGGTGGGGCTGTCGAACTTGCCGTCTTCGAGGGTGGCGCCGCCGTCGGTCCAGAAGTGGAAAACGCCGTCCTTGTCGAATTCATAAAGTTTGTTGTCGCCGGTGACGACGTAGATGTCCTTGCGCTCGTCGTTCTGCCCGATGCCGATCGGGGAGACCATGGGGACCGGTTCAACCTGTAGAGGGGGGCCGCCGGCGAGTTCGGCGGAGGGGCCGCCGCCGGAGCGCTCCGAGGCAGCGGTCTCGATGCCGCCTTTCAGGCGCTCGGGGTCGGCGGCGCCTTCTCCGACACCACAGGCGGCCACCGCGAGGGTGGCTGAGGCCGAGAGAAGGCCGACAAAGGCGCGCCGGCTCATCCGGCTGGATTTTGGTTTCATGCCCGAATAGCTCCTGATTGCATTGTCCACATATGGGGAGGCTCGATGATGCCCGGTGTTGGGGGGAATTCCCGGCCTAGTGTAGCCAGCCGGTCGAGCCCCGCCAAGACCGGACCTTCGCCCGGCGGATCGGCGATTCCCCCACCACCGATAACCATTATGACGCAATTTGGCCGATTGGCGAGCAACCTGCCCATATATATAGGAAGCAGAAGGTCGAAACCGGTGCCGCGGGACCGGTTGGAAAGGGGCGCTCGGGCACGGTTATTCCCTGTGCAACCCGCTTGACACATGGGTGATTCCCCTGCATCATGACGCGCTTAGGGAGGTTCTATGCGTCGACCCGGTCCTTCCCCGGCCTGGTTTCTAGCATGACCTCATGTGTTATCGATTGGGGGAGAGATTTGCGGTTAACACGAAGACGAGTACTTGCCGGGATGGCCGGTACAGCTGGGATTGCGGTTCTCGCTGCTTGTGGCGAGGAAGAAGCAGCTCCGGCAGCGGCAGCTCCGGCAGCGGCAGCTCCGGCAGCGGCAGCTCCGGCGGCGGCAGCCCCGGCAGCGGCGGCTCCGGCAGCGGCAGCGGCGGAAGCCAAGCCGAAGTTGGAAGGCGTCGAGATCGAGGTTCGGTGGAACGGGCTTGACCCCGCGGGTCAGGAAGCCGCCGCCACCCACATTGCGGCCTTCAAGGAAGAGTCGGGCATCACGATCAAAGCCGACTTCTCCGACTGGGCCAGTTCCTTCCAGAAGATCACCACCGGCTTCGCGGCCGGCACCGCTCCTGACATCTGGCAGGGCGGCGGCCTCTGGACGCCAGTGCTGGCGGCCAAGGGTGGTACGTTGTTCATCGACGAGTTCGTGAACAGCTGGTCCGAGTGGTCCGACTTCTACCCGCGTGGTGTCGAGGACGTTACCTATGAAGGTCACGTTCACGGCGTTCCGTACCGGTTCAACTACCGGGGCAACCCGGTGATTCGCCCGTCGATGTACGAGGCGGCCGGAATGGAAGTCCGAGTCCCGACGACCTGGGAAGAGATCAACGAAGACGCGCCGAAGCTCACTATCGCCGATGGCGACAAGTACGAGCAGGCGGGCTTCAACCTGCAGCACAGCACGCAGGTGTACGAGGACTGGCTATACCAGGCCGGCGGAAACTACTTCAGCGAGGACCGCACAACTCCGCTGAACAACACGCCGGAAGGTATCACCGCCCTATCGCAGCACATCCACTTCGGTGAAGAAGGAAGCATGCCGAAAGAGGGCATGGACTCCGGTATCCCGAACCTGCACGCGTTCTGCGCGGGCAAAGTGGCAGTGCAGCAGTTGTGGCCGGGCGACGTGGCCAACTGTGAAGTGAACGCCCCGGACGTCTTCGCGGACGTCCTGGTTGGCGAGCCCTTCACCGGGCCGGTCGAGCAGGTCATGGAGATCTACGTTGACAAGTACCAGCCGTACAAGTTGACGAAGTCCCCTGAGGGCGTGTTCGCCACTCTTGAGTGGTTGCTCCGACCCCAGGTGAACCTCGAGATCAACGTTGAGTCGCGCCGATCGATGCCCTGCCGGGTGGCGATGGAAGCCTACGACATCTACCAGGTCCAGCCCTGGAAGCAGTACGTAGCCAACGCCAAGTTCGGCAAGGGTCGCCAGATCGTTCCGCAGCACTTCGATGTCCAGCCGGCCATGGGTCGCTGGGTAGAGAAGGCCGCTCTGGGCGAAATGTCGGCAGAGGAAGCTCTGGTTGGCATGGACGAGGAAGTCCTGAAGATCATCACGGAGAGCTAGTCGGGTCTCAGACCTGATTGCACTTTGTGTGATTTGAGGTAGCTGATCGGGCCCGGGAGGACCGGCGGGAAACCGCCGGACTCCCGGGCCCGTTGCTATTCACGGGCCGCCGGACGCCGGGAAACTTGACGCCAGAAAGGCGTAGAGTTCCGACCCGGCCGACGGGGGCGGGACAGGCAAGCGCGCCGGGCACCATTCGGGTATGATGGCGCGACGCTAGGTTGAGAATCTGATCGGTGATTCGGGGGAACCGGAGCAGCCGGCGACAGGGCGTAGGCAACGGGAGAGTTTATTTATGGCAGTAGCTAGATCAGAACCGGTCGCGACGCTTCGCACCGAGGGGCGGACCTGGCCGATCATTCGGCGGACGCTCCTGTACCTTTTTATGTCGATCATCGGGTTCATCGCGGTGTTCCCGTTCCTCTGGTCGTTGCTGGGTTCCTTTAAGACCAGCGAGGACCTGTTCGACTTCGCGATTGACGACCCGGGCACCTACTTGCCCGTGGTCTGGAAGTTCGACAACTACTCGACCGTGTGGGCGCTGAACTTCGGGCGATTCTTCCTGAACAGCGCCCTGGTGTCGGCGGCGATTACGCTGGCCCACCTGACCCTGGCCTCGACGGCCGGGTACGCGTTTGCGCGGCTGGAGTTCAAAGGCCGGGACGTGCTGTTCGTGGCGGTGGTCGCAACCCTGATGGTCCCGTTCCAGGTAACGATGGTGCCGCTGTTCATCATGATCAAGAACTTCCCGTTCTTCGGTGGCAATGACTGGCAGGGGGCCGGCGGTTTTGGAATGGTCAACACCTACTGGGGGCTGACCATCCCGATGTTCCCGACCGCGTATGGCACCTTCCTGCTGCGACAGTTCTTCCAGACCCTGCCCAAGGAGCTGGAGGACGCGGCGCGCATCGACGGGGCATCCGAGTTCCGGATCTTCTGGAACGTGATGCTGCCGTTGTCCGGCGCGGCGCTGGCGGTGCTGACGGTGTTCTCGTTCCAGTTCATCTGGAATGACTTCGTGTGGCCGTTCATCATCACCAAGAGTGAAGAAATGAAGACGATCCAGGTGGGTCTCGCCAACTTCAGGCAAGAGTTCACCACGGACTGGGGTCTGTTGATGGCGGCCACGATGGTGGCGACGCTACCGATCCTGTTCCTCTTCCTTATGACTCAGCGCTATTTCGTACAGGGCATCGCGCTCTCTGGAATCAAAGGGTAGGGCCCTTTGACAGCAACCGACGCTCCGGCCCCTCAGGGGTCGGCTCTAACACCACGTCGCGGACGCCGTTTTGGGGCCCGCGGCGGGCTGGCGGGTTACTTCTTCGTCACTCCTTCGCTCCTGTTCCTGGCGGTGTTCGTAATCCTGCCAATCATCGCCTCCGTCTGGTACAGCTTCGCCTTCTACGATTTGATGAAGGCGCCGAGGTTGATCGGGCTCGACAACTACCTCAAGTTGCTTGATGACGAGCGCTACTCTCGGTCAATCACCAACACGCTGCTGTTCGCCTTCGGGACAGTGCCCACCGGGGTAATCACCTCGCTGGCGCTGGCCGTCCTGATCAACCGCTCGATCCGCGGCATCTACACGTTCCGGGCGATGTTCTACATGCCGGTGGTGAGTTCGTTCGTATCGGTCTCGCTGATCTGGCTGTGGATGTACGAGCCGAACTTCGGGCTCTTCAATGACATCTTCGAGTGGATGGGACTGCCGCGGCTCAAGTGGCTGCGCTCGGCCGACACCTCGATGATGTCGCTGATCATCGTGAGCGTCTGGAAGAACATGGGCCTCAACATGGTCATCTACCTGGCCGGTTTGCAGGGCATCCCGCCGCATCTCTACGAAGCGGCTGAGATCGACGGCGCCAGCGGGTGGCACAAGTTCACGAAGGTCACC
>CAYYTN010000124.1:0-7648 GCA_964474495.1 uncultured Chloroflexota bacterium | reverse complement strand
ACACCCTCCCGGTCACGCCGCTCAAGGGCACCTTCAGCTTCAACCTGCCCCAGGACCGGCGCCAGCCCTACCGCTTCTGGTGGATGCCCGAAGACGAGCCCGCCCTGGTCCCCGCCGGTTTCGACCCGGAAGTCGACGCCGACGGCGCCCTGACCATCATCGACGCCGGCGCCCATCCCGACCACAACCGCGGCCAGATGCCGCCCGAGGGGTGGTACTTCGACCGCCTCGGTTTCACCGGCATGTCCGACGAGCTCCAGCTCGAAGACATCGCCGGGCTGAAGGCCGGCATGGCCCGCCTCACCGATGCCGAGCTGGACTTCGTCCGCCACCAGGCCGAGGCCCTGCACACCACCACCGACAAGGCCCTCGTCGGTGAGTTCATGGGCGGCCGCCTCGGCGAGACTCGCGGCATGACCTTTCCCGACTGGATGATCGCCCTGGCCACCGAGCGCGAATACATGTTCGACTTCTACCAGGCCTCGGCCGACGTCGCCATCGAGAACCTCGAGATGTACCGCGACGCCGTCGGCGACCGCATCGACGTCGTCGTCATCTCCACCGCCGACTACGGCACCCAGCGCGGCGAGATGTTCTCGCCCGAAGTCTTCCAGGAGCTGTTCGTCCCCGCCTTCAAACGCATCAACGACTGGGTCCACGCCAACACCGCCTGGAAGACCTACTACCACTCCTGCGGCAGCGTCCGCCATCTCATCGAGCCCTTCATCGGCGCCGGCGTGGACATCCTCAACCCGGTCCAGACCAGCGCCGCCAACATGGACCCGGCCGAGCTACAGCGCGACTTCGGCGGGCGGATCGTCTTTTGGGGCGGCGGCATCGACACCCAGCGGGTCCTCCCGTTCGGGACCGTCGACGAAGTCCGCGACCAGGTCCGCGAGCGTATCCAAACCTTCGGCCCCGGCGGCGGCTTTGTCTTCAGCACCGTCCACAACATCCAGGCGAAGGTGCCCACCGAGAACATCCTCGCCATGTACGACGCCGTCCACGAGTTCGGCGGCTACCCGCTCAACGGCTAGCAGCCACCCGCTCCAGGTCTGATTGCCGCCCGCTCAGGGCAAAGCCGCGGTCCCGCAAAGCTCCGTTCCGGCCCCGGCCGCTACGACCAGTCCAGCGTCTGCCGGCTCTCCACCTTGGAGTCGTCCACTTCCAGGCCCAGCCCCGGCAGATCGCTCACCGTGATGTAGCCGTTCACCGGTTTCACCGGGTCCTTCCAGAAGAACTGCATGACCTCGTTCCAGTGGACCAGGTACTCGATCAGCGGCGCCAGCGCCGGCGACTGCGCCGCCGTCAGGTGCGCGTTGATCGGCACCGCGCCGCCATGGGGGATCACTTCGACCCCGAACGCCGAGCCCATCGCGAAGATCTTCAACATCTCGCTCACCCCGCCGGCCCACACCGTGTCCGCCTGGTAGACGTCCACCGCGCCGGCCTCGAAGTATTCGCGGGCGCCCCAGCGGGTGTACTCGTGCTCGCCGCCGGAGATCGGCACCGGCGACAGCGCGTTCACCCGCGCCTGGCCCTGGATGTCGTCCGGCTTCACCACCTCTTCCAGCCAGCGCGGCCGGAACTCGGCCATCCGGTTGGCCATGTCCAGGCTGTAGCGCACGTCCCAGCTGTTCCAGGCGTCAATCATGATGTCCACGTCCGGACCCACCGCCTCGCGCAGCGTCCGCACCAGCTCCACGTTCTTGCGCGCGCCCGGCTCGCCGTCCATCGGCCCGTTGCGCACGAACCACTTCGTCGCCGTGTAGCCCTCGTCCACGAAGCCGCGCGCCGTCGCCGCCGCGTCCTCCGAATTGATCGCGAAACCCAGCGCGCTGGCGTACGCCGGGAAGGTCTTGCGTACCGGACCGCCCAGCAGGCGGTACAGCGGCAGATTGGCGGCCTTGCCGCGGATATCCCACAGCGCGTTGTCCACCGCGCTCACCGCGAACATCGCCTCACCCTTGCGACCGTGGATCAGGAACCGGTACATCTTGTCCCAGATCAACTCCGTCGCCAGCGCGTCCTGGCCGATCAGGAACGACTTGAGTTGCGAGTTCACAAAGAACGCCTCGTTCACCGACATCGGCCCGGAGATACCGGTAATCCCCTCGTCGGTATCGATCGACAGCACCACGTTCCACACCCGCCATTTGCCGTCACCAAGTTCCTGGAACCGACCGGCGCTCATCTCCTTCGCCCCCTCCGCCCGATGCTCGGGGTAGATGTCGATCGGCCGGATCAGCCGCTCGCGGAAGAGGTCGATATCGCTTTCCAGCACGCCTTCGAGTCGCTCGAATCGAATATCCGTGATCTTCACGCTGGGCCTCCAGTAGCCGCGCGCCGGTCGGCGCATTGACGGGGAGCCGTATCCTGTCCCAAATCCGGCCCGCATGCAAAGCCGCGGCCGCCGCCGTCGGCCGCCGGCCGTCGATCGGCCCTTTACGCTTCCCGGTCCCCAACGACAAAAGGCGCGCGGCCGGTAGTCATCGCGGCGTCGCGAATCGACTAGCGAACCACGACTGCGGCTACGCCTGCGGGCCCCAGCAGCAGGGGGTGGCGCCTTCTTCGATCGCCCGATCGAGCGATTCCTGCGCCTGCGCTTCCTTCTCCGCCAGCGCCTCCGCCGGATCCGCGCCGAAGGCCACGGCTTCGATCGACTCGGCGTAGGCCTGGGCGACCTCGTTAAGGGCCGGGCCGTGGTAGAAGATCGTGCCGTTGTTCAGCCCTTCGAGGAAGGCGTCCACCTGCGGCGTAGCCGCCCGGTACGCCGAATACGTCACGCTGTCCCGGTAGGACAATCGCGTCGGCAACTGACCGAAGGCCGCCGCCCAGATCGACGCATTCTCGGGGTTTCCGACGATGAAGTTGGTGAAGTCCCAACCGCCTTCGACGTTCTTGCCACGCACCGGAATGTTCAGCGTGCCACAGTTGCCGCCGGGCAGATCCATCGAGTAGGGGCCGGCCGGCATACGGGCGACCCCGGCGTTCTCGCGACCGAGATTCTCGATGGCGTTCTGCAGCCGCGACGGGAAGGCCACATACTGGCCGATCATACCGGTGCCGAACTCGTTCGTAATCCCCGCCTCGTCGATGATCTTCACCGGCATGTGGCCGCCTTCGGCCACGTTGGTCTTGATCCACTCGAAGTACTCGATCATGCGGTCGCTGGTGAACTGCACCGTCAGGCCGTCACCGCTGACGGCGGCGGTCTCGCGCCCGAATCCCTTGCGGAATGCGTGGGTGATGTTAAAGGCGATCGAGTTGGGGGGTGATCGGGAACTCCATGCCCCAGATGGTCTCACCGAGACTGCGAATCTTGGCCGAGTTCTCGATCATCTCATCGAAGTCCGCCGGCGGCACGTCCGGGTCCAGCCCGGCCTCCGCGTAGAGACCTTTGTTGTAGTACAAGGATTGCGTGCCGGTGTTGGTGGGCATGGAGTAGAGGTGGCCCTCATGGATGTACATCTCCATGATCCCCGGCGACCAGTCGTAGGTCATTACGTCCGGGTCGAATTCGTCAAGGGCGACGAAGGCCCCGGCGCGGTAGAAGGTGCCCGCGATGGTGATGCCACCGATGCGGATGGCGTCCGGCGGGGCGTCACCGGCTATCGCGGTGGTCAACTTCGTGGTCAGGTCGGAGTTGGCCACGAAGATGACTTCCAGCTTGTACTGGTCCTGCGAGCGGTGGTAATGATCCACCACCTTGTCGTTGAAGTTGTCCATCTGGCTCGCCTGGTTGAACCAGACGTTCACCGACGACACCACCGTTGAGGCCTCGACCTCGACGATCTTCTCTTGAATGATCGCGACCTCTTTGACGATCTCGACCGGGACTTCCTTCTCGACCGTGACGATGCGTTCGACCGGAACTTCCTGGACGACGACCTTCTCCACCGTGACCGGGTCGCCGCACGCGGCCAGAACCCCCGCCCCAACCCCGCCGATGGCTCCGATCTGCAGCAGCCGGCGACGGCTGACAGCGTTCAATCCATCCATCAGGTTGCTCTCCGTCCTCCGCCCGGCGCACCGCGCAGGCGGCGATCCCCCGGTGGACCTGTGAAAGCCGCCGACCCTCTACCCCACGGATTCCGGCCCGATCATACCTTCTGGATGTCGGTCGTGCAGCCGAAAACCGGTACCGGCTCCGTGGAGCCGGCACCCGGCCGCGGCCGTCGTGTTCGCTCGGTCTGCGTCCCGGCGGCTAGACCCCCGCCGCCAGCGCCGGCCACTCACTTTCCGGGAACGCCCGCAGCGTCTCCGTCGCCCCGCCCAGCATCCGCGATTTCATCGCCGCCCGCGCCGCCGACTCGTCATCCGGGAATTCCACGATCGAGGCGAAGTCGTACTGCCCCATCGTCATGTAGATCCCGACAACCTTGCCGCCGTACGACTCGATCATCTTCCGCGCCTCCGGCGCTCCCCCCGCGATCGCCTCTTCGATCGGCTCGCTGTCCACCCCCGATCCCTCGCTACCCATCTTCATCAACATCAGATACGTGCCCATTTCGGTGCCTCCCGTCCAACCGGCCTGATCCAGGCTGCCAGTATAGGTCGTCGCCTGGACCGCCCGGCCATCGGAATGTCGCCGCCGCCTTGGGCGGGTCGCCGCCCGCGCCGTAAGATGGCCGGACAACCTCCGGCGCCGTGCCCGCCGGCTCAACCCGGGAGCAGCCCATATGCCCGCCGAACTCGACAACCAGGCCGTCAACACGCTCCGTTTCCTCGCCGTCGACGCCATCGAGCAGGCGCAATCCGGCCATCCCGGGCTGCCGCTCGGCGCGGCCCCCACCGCCTACACCCTCTACGACCGCGTGCTGGGCTTCAATCCTGCCGATCCCGACTGGCTCAACCGCGACCGCTTCGTCCTCTCGGCCGGCCACGGCTCCGCGCTGCTCTACGCCCTCCTGCACGTCTTTGGCTACGACTTGCCGCTCGACGAGATCAAGAACTTCCGCCAGTGGGGCAGCATGACCCCGGGCCATCCCGAGTACGGCGACACCCCCGGAGTCGAGACCACCACCGGCCCGCTCGGCCAGGGCTTCGCCACGGCCGCTGGCATGGCCATGGGCGAGCACTTCCTGGCCGCCCGTTACAACCGCCCCGACTTCCCGGTCGTCGACCACCACACCTACGTCCTCTGCGGCGACGGCGACCTCATGGAAGGCATCAGCTACGAGGCCGCCTCGTTGGCCGGTCACCTGGGCCTCGGCAAGCTCATCGCCCTCTACGACGACAACTCCATTTCCCTCGAAGGCGATCTCGACCTGGCCTTCAGCGAAGACATCGACCTGCGCTTCAAGTCCTGCGCCTGGCAGGTCCTGCACGTCGCCGACGCCAACGACCTCGACACCGTCGAAGCCGCCATCCAGGTCGCCATCGGCGACCCGCGCCCGTCACTGATCCGGGTCAAGTCGCACATTGGCTACGGCAGTTTCAAGCAGGACCACCACACCGCCCACGGCGAGGCCCTCGGCGATCCCGGCGTCCAGGACACCAAAGAAAAGCTCGGCTGGCCGGTCGAGCCCACCTTTCATGTCCCCGGCGACGTCATCGCCCACTGCCGTGAGGCCGGCGCCCGCGGGGCCGACGCCCAGGCTGCCTGGGACGCGCTCCTCGCCGGCTACCGCGCCGCCCATCCCGAAGCCGCCGCCGAACTCGAAACCGCCATCAGCGGTGAGCTTCCCGGCGACTGGGACGCCGACTTCCCGGCCTTTTCCAGCGACACCGAAGTCTCCCTGCGGGACGCCTCCGGGGCAACCGCCAACGCCCTCGCCGCCCGCCACCCCACCTTCTTCGGCGGCTCCGCCGACGTCGCGCCCTCCACCCGGACCTACCTGAACGACAAGGCCGACTTCATCATCGGCGCCGACGACGGCCCCAACGTCCGTTTCGGGGTTCGTGAGCACGCCATGGGCGCCATGTGCAACGGGCTATCGCTGCACGGCGGCATCCTCCCCTTCGCCGGCACCTTCCTGATCTTCGCCGACTACGTAAAGCCGGCCATGCGCCTCTCCGCCCTCATGGGCCAGAAGATCATCTACATCTTCACCCACGACAGCATCGCCCAGGGCGAAGACGGTCCCACCCACCAGGCCATCGAGCAGCTCGCCACCCTGCGCGCCACCCCCGGCTTGGAGGTCTACCGGCCGGCCGACGCCAACGAGACCGTCGCCTGCTGGCGCACCTTCCTGCAGCGGCCCGGCCCGGTCGCCATCGCCCTGGGTAAGTGGGACATCCCCGTCTTCTCCCTCGATGACTACCCCATCGCCGCCGGCGCGCCGCGCGGCGGCTACGTCCTGGCCGGCGACGGCGATCCCGAAGTCGTCCTCGTCGCCACCGGCGCCGAGGTCCACCACGCCGTCGGCGCCCGCGATCTCCTGGCCGAAAAGGGCGTCAACGCCAGCGTCGTCTCCCTGCCCTGCTGGGAGGTTTTTGACGAGCAGGACGCCGCCTACCGCGACTCGGTGCTGCCGCCCGGCGTGCCGAAGGTCGGCATCGAAGCCGCCGCCTCGCTCGGCTGGCACAAATACGTGGGCAATGACGGCGCGCTGATCACGCTGGACCGCTTCGGCGCCTCGGCCCCGATGCCGGTCGTCCTCGACAAGCTCGGCTACAGCCCCGCCAACGTCGCCGCCACCGCTCTCAAGCTCCTGGGCAAGTAGCGCCCGCGGCGGAGCGCCGGCCCCCCGACGCTCGCCCCGCCCGTCGGGCACGAGCGGAGCCAGCGCGGATCGCGCCCCTATATATAGAGGATAGAAAACCAGCTGGGCGGGCCGGTCCTACGGGAATACCCCACGGGTTTCCGTGGCCTCCGCCACCCGCCGCACCGCCAGCACGTAGGCCGCCCCGCGCAGGCTGCAATCCTCGCTCTCGTGCAGGTCCCAGACCCGCTCGAACGCCGCGCCCATCATCCGTTCCAGGCGCGCCTTGATCTCCACCTCGGTCCAGAAAAACCCCTGCAGGTCCTGCACCCACTCGAAGTACGACACCGTCACCCCGCCCGCATTGGCCAGGATGTCCGGCAGCACGATAGTCCCGCCATCCAGCAGGATGTCCTCGCCGTCCGGAGTCACCGGGCCGTTCGCGCCCTCGGCGATCATCCGCGCCCGCACCCGACTCGCGTTGACGCTGGTGATCTGCCCCTCCACCGCCGATGGCACCAGCAGGTCCACGTCCGCCTCCAGCAGTTCCGCGTTGGAAATCGGCTCCGAATCCGGCAGGTCGGCCAGCGGAAGGCCCTCCTCCGCGAATCGCCGCAGCACCGCCACGTCCAGCCCGGCCGCCTTGTGCGCCCCGCCGCGGCTGTTGCTCGCCGCCACGATCCGCGCCCCCCGCCGCGCCAGCAGATCGATCGCGCCCAGGCCCACGTTCCCCACCCCCTGCACCGCCACCCGGCAGCCGTCCAGCTCCAGCCCGGTCCGCCGCGCCGCCAGATCGATCGCGTGCACCAGCCCCGCCGACGTCGCGTTGCTGCGACCCTCCGAACCGCCGATCGCCACCGGCTTGCCCGTCACCACCGCCGGCACCGAGTAGCCCCGGTGCATGCTGTACGTGTCCATGATCCAGGCCATCACCTGCGGGTTCGTCCCCACGTCTGGCGCCGGGATATCGCTCTCCGGGCCGATCAACACCGCGATCTCGG
>CAYYTN010000123.1:6253-7755 GCA_964474495.1 uncultured Chloroflexota bacterium | reverse complement strand
GGCGGGGGGGGCGCCCCGCCGACTCCATGATGTGCAGGCGGCCCTGGTCGAGCAGCAGCGAGACTGTCCGGCGCGGCACCACCTTGTAAGTGGGTGGATAGAAGAACACCCCGGCGAGCAGCGCCCGCCGGATGCTGAACGGTTCGTCCCGGGCCAGGTCCACCGCGGTGGCCGTTTCCCGGCTGATGGTGAATCCGCCGTCCAGGTACTCGCCGGCCTTCAGCGCCAGGCGATCGGCCGGGTCGAAGGGCGGGGGAGGAGGTGGTGGCGGCCCGGCCGGCTCGGGATCGCCGGGCGGGGTGGGGGGCTCGTCACCATCGCGGCGTCTTTCGTTTTCGCGGCGGCGATCTTCGCGACCCGGCACGGCGGCTCCCTGAGTTCCCGGCTTGTCTCAGGCTACCAGCCCGGCGGACGCCGGACCGCCGCTACCCGAGCACGAGCGCGGGTTCGATTGCGTACAACAATCCCAAAAAGACGGCCCCCGCGACGATGTCCGGTCCGATCCGCAGCCCCCGCAGGCTGCGCCGGTGTTTGGTCTCCAGCCAGCCGCCGGCGATCGAGTGGACGACCAGGTCCTCCGGCGATCTGAAGAAATCGGGGACGCCCCACCAGTCGTTTCCCCGGGGGCGTTGATGTTCGCGCCGGGCCATGTGCACCGCTTCCGGCAGGTAGCGATAGACCTGGAAGCCGCGGGCTTCGTAGTCGGCGACGGCCTCGATCAGCTGCCGGCGGGGGTTCAGGTCGCGGGAGAACGCGGGATCGTAATCGTCAAAGCCGCGCGGCCGCCGCGCCGGAAGCTTCGGTATCCGCCCGAGTCCGAGGAACGTCGACCGGTAGCTCGTCCAGAGTCGCACCACGAGGTACGCCAGCAGGACCAGCCCGGTCGCCAATCCGCGCCAGCCGAGCGTATACGCCGCCAGGACGAGGAGGGACACCACCGGGGCATTGGGCAGCAAGACGAACAGGATCGAGAACTTCACGAACCCCTCGCCGCCGCGGTCTTCCTCTACGTACAGCTCGTCACCGACCGACATGTAGACGTACTCATCGCTGGAAAACAGGTAGCGCGGGAGGTAGAAGATGCCCAGCAGCAACAGGCAACGTATCCAACTGAACCGTTTGGGCTTGACCAGGCGGACGGAGCCGGAAGTGCGCTCCAGCTCGGTGAAGCCCTCCATCTGGTAGGCCCGCACCCGGCGTTCCATATCCGTGGTCGGATCGACCGCCGTGGCCGAACCCAGCGGATCGAACGGGTTGTAGTGCACCGTGCACGCTCCGTGGGTGTTTGGCGTTCCGTCGCATCAAGTTTGCCACGCCGCCGGATTGGCCCTAACGGAGGTGGGTCTCAGGCGAGCATTCGGTCGAGCACGATGAGGGCGGGCAGGACGACGAAGAAGAGGCCGACGCGCCACCAGATCCAGCCGCGGACCTCGGTGTACTGGACGTTGCCGGCTTCGTCGAGCGCCATCGCGGCGACCTGTTCCCCGAGGCGGGGCCTGTCC